>NZ_JBHYKM010000005.1:100544-139344 GCF_042741435.1 Streptomyces sp. NPDC058955
GTGTGCCCGGCGGCGCCTCCCCCCGCGCGCGGGGGCGCCGGCGGGTCACTTGGTCGCCGCCGGGGTGCGGCCCGGCGGCGGTGGGGGGCCCCGCCCCCCCCTTCCGAACACACGGCACAATTGGCCGGTGCTCCACGATCTGTTCAGCCCGTCGGTCCAACACACGCTCGACCTCGTCGGGATCTTCGTCTTCGCCATCTCCGGCGCCCTGCTCGGCGTCCGGAAGAACTTCGACGTCTTCGGCATGGCCGTGCTCGCCGAGGTCACCGCGCTCGGCGGCGGCCTCCTCCGCGACCTCATCATCGGGGCCGTCCCCCCGGCCGCCTTCACCGACCTCGGCTACTTCCTCATGCCGCTGGTCGCCACCGCCCTCGTCTTCTTCCTCCACCCCGAGGTGGAGCGCACCCAGACGATGGTGAACGTGTTCGACGCGGCCGGCCTCGGCCTGTTCTGCGTGACCGGGACGACGAAGGCGTACGACTACGGGCTCGGCCTCACCTCCTCGGCGGCGCTCGGCCTCGCCACCGCCGTCGGCGGCGGTGTGCTGCGCGACGTCCTCGCCAACGAGGTGCCCTCGCTGCTCCGCTGGGACCGCGACCTCTACGCCGTGCCCGCGATCGTCGGCGCCGCCATGGTCGTCCTCTGCATCCGCTTCGACGTCCTGAACGCGTACACCAGCGGCGCGGCCGTGCTCACCGCCTTCCTCCTGCGGCTGCTCGCCATGCGCTTCCACTGGCGGGCGCCGCGCGCCTGGAACCGCCGGTCGTCCGCCCGCGAGGAGCCCGAAAAAGCTACCGCTCAGTAATTTCCTGCTGTACCTTCGGGACATGAGCACGAGTACCGAGACGAGCCCGGCCCCGCGGACCGAGGCGCGCAGCGAGTTCGACCGGGACACCGCCGTCACCCTCCGCGAGCCCGGGGTCTACGACGCCGAGCTCTCGGCCGGCTGGACGATCATCCACGCCGTCAACGGCGGCTACCTCCTCGCCCTGCTCGGCCGCGCCCTCGGCGACCACCTGCCGCACCCCGACCCGTTCACCATCTCGGCGCACTACCTGACGCCGTCGGTGCCGGGCCCCGCGGTCATCCGGACCGAGACCGTCCGCACCGGCCGGACCCTCTCCACCGGCACCGCCTCGCTCTACCAGTACGCCGAGGACGGCACCGAGGTCGAGCGGATCCGCGTCCTCGCCTCCTACGGCGACCTCGACGCCCTCACCGACGACGTCCGCACCAGCGCCGTGCCGCCCGCCTTCGCCCCGATCGACCGGTGCTTCAGCGCCTCCGACGGCCCGGCCCCGCCGATCCCCGGCTCCTCCGCGATCACCGAGCGCCTCGACCTCCGCCTCGACCCCGCCTGCGTCGGCTGGGCGCTCGGCGCCCCCTCCGGCAAGGGCGAGATGCGCGCCTGGTTCGGCCTCGCCGACGGCCGCGAGCCCGACGCGCTCTCCCTGCTCCTCGCCGTCGACGCCCTGCCGCCGACCTCCTTCGAGCTGGGCCTCAAGGGCTGGACGCCGACCGTGGAGCTCACCACCCACGTCCGCTGCCGCCCCGCCCCCGGCCCGCTGCGGATCTCCATCACCACCCGCAACCTCGCCGGCGGCTTCCTGGAGGAGGACGCCGAGGTCTGGGACAGCGCCGGCCGGCTCGTCGCCCAGTCCCGCCAGCTCGCCCGCGCCCCGCGCGACTGAACCGGCGGGCCTTTGGCGGCGTGGCCTGAACCGTACGGCCGCCGGGGACCAGGAACGGGCTCGTCGAGGAGCGCCGTGACCGGGCTCGTAGAATCGACCCACCATGGCTTACCTCGACCACGCCGCGACCACGCCCATGCTGCCCGAGGCGATCGAGGCGATGACCGCCCACCTCGCCGTCACGGGCAACGCCTCGTCCCTGCACGCCGCCGGGCGGCGCGCCCGGCGGACCGTCGAGGAGGGCCGCGAGACCCTCGCCGCCGCGCTCGGCGCCCGCCCCAGCGAGGTCGTCCTCACCTCCGGCGGCACCGAGGCCGACAACCTCGCCGTGAAGGGCCTCTACTGGTCCCGCCGGGACGCCGACCCCCGCCGCACCCGCGTCCTCGCCAGCCCCGTCGAGCACCACGCCGTCCTCGACGCCGTCGACTGGCTCGCCGGCCACGAGGGCGCCGAGGTGGAGTACCTCCCCGTCGACGCCCACGGGCGGGTGCACCCCGACGCGCTGCGCGAGGCGATCGCCCGCGACCCGGAGTCCGTCGCCCTCGCCACCGTGATGTGGGCCAACAACGAGATCGGCACCGTCATGCCGGTCCGGGCGCTCGCCGACACCGCCGCCGAGTTCGGCGTCCCGCTGCACGCCGACGCCGTCCAGGCCGTCGGCCAGCTCCCGGTCGACTTCGCCGCCTCCGGCCTCGCCGCCATGACCGTCTCCGGCCACAAGATCGGCGGCCCCTACGGCATCGGCGCCCTGCTGCTCGGCCGCGAGCACACCCCCGTCCCCGTGCTGCACGGCGGCGGCCAGGAGCGGCACGTCCGCTCCGGCACCCTCGACGTCCCCGCCGTCGCCGCCTTCGCCACCGCCGCCCGTCTCGCCGCCGACGGGCAGGAGACCTTCGCCCGCGAGATCGGCGCCCTGCGCGACGCCCTCGTCACCGCCGTCCGCACGGCCGTCCCCGACGCGATCCTCGGCGGCGACCCGGTCGACCGGCTCCCCGCCAACGCCCACTTCACCTTCCCCGGCTGCGAGGGCGACTCCCTGCTCCTCCTCCTCGACGCCGCCGGCATCGCCTGCTCCACCGGCTCCGCCTGCACCGCCGGCATCGCCCAGCCCAGCCACGTCCTCCTCGCCACCGGCGCCGACCCCGAGCTGGCCCGCGGCACCCTCCGCTTCTCCCTCGGCCACACCTCCACCGAGGACGACGTACGGGCCGTCGCCGACGCCATCGGCCCGGCGGTCGAGCGCGCCAGGACCGCCGGCCTCAGCTAGTCCGGGCCGGGAGCTTCGTCAGCTCCTTCCGGACCAGGGCCAGATACCGGTCCCAGTCCCAGTGCGGGCCGGGATCGGTGTGGTCGGTGCCCTCGACCTCCACGTGCCCGATGATGTGCTCCCGGTCCACCGGTATCCCGTGCCGCCGGCAGATGTCCGCCGCGAGCCGCGCCGACCCCGCGTACATCTCGGCCGTGAAGTCCTGGGGCCGGTCCACGAAGCCCTCGTGCTCGATGCCGACGCTCCGCTCGTTCATGTCCCGGTTCCCGGCGTGGAAGGCCACGTCGAGCTCCCGGATCATCTGCGCCACGTGCCCGTCCTTGCGGACCACGTAGTGGGCGGCCGCCCCGTGCAGCGGATTGCGGAACACCTTCAGCGCCGTCGCGTACGAGCCCTGCACCACATGGATCACCACCCGGTCGATCCGGTAGTCGTCCGGGCGGTCCGCCCGCCGCCAGTTCGCCTGGTGCGCCGCCGTCCACTCGGCCGCCTTGTGGTCCAGCTCCCCGTCCGTCCGCGGCTTCTCCATGCCCGGCAGCCGCCACCAGGCCCGCGCCAGCTCCTCGCGCGCCAGCACCGCCGTGCCCACCACGGCCGCGCCGCCGCCGAGCAGCACGGCCCGCCGGCCGACCCCCCGCTTCTTGCCGTTCTCGCTCCCCATGCTCCCCAGAACGCCGGTCCCGGCCGCGCGGTTCCCGCCGCCCCGTACCCTGGTAGGGCTATGACTGAGACTCCGCGCCCCCTTCGCGTCCTCGCCGCCATGTCCGGCGGTGTGGACTCCGCCGTCGCCGCCGCCCGAGCCGTCGAGGCCGGCCACGACGTCACCGGCGTGCACCTCGCGCTCTCCGCGAACCCGCAGTCCTTCCGCACGGGCGCGCGCGGCTGCTGCACCATCGAGGACTCCCGGGACGCGCGCCGGGCCGCCGACGTCATCGGCATCCCGTTCTACGTCTGGGACCTCGCCGAGCGCTTCCGCGCCGACGTCGTCGACGACTTCGTCGCCGAGTACGAGGCCGGCCGCACGCCCAACCCGTGCCTGCGCTGCAACGAGAAGATCAAGTTCGCGGCCCTGCTCGACAAGGCGCTCGCCCTCGGCTTCGACGCGGTCTGCACCGGCCACTACGCCACCGTGGTGCTGAACGAGGACGGCAGCCGCGAACTGCACCGCGCCTCCGACATGGCCAAGGACCAGTCGTACGTGCTCGGCGTCCTCGACGAGCAGCAGCTCGCCCACGCCATGTTCCCGCTCGGCGACACCCTCACCACCAAGGACGAGATCCGGGCCGAGGCCGAGCGGCGCGGCCTGGCCGTCGCCAAGAAGCCCGACAGCCACGACATCTGCTTCATCGCCGACGGCGACACCCAGGGCTTCCTCGCCACCCGCCTGGGCAGGGCGGAGGGCGACATCGTCGACGAGTCCGGCACCAAGCTCGGCACCCACGAGGGCGCGTACGGCTTCACCATCGGCCAGCGCAAGGGCCTGCGGATCGGCCACCCGGCCGCCGACGGCAAGCCCCGCTACGTCCTGGACATCTCGCCCGTGAACAACACGGTCACCGTCGGCCCCGCCGAGTCCCTCGACGTCACCGCCCTCACCGCGATCAAGCCCCGCTGGTGCGGCACCGCCCCCGAGGGCCCCGGCCGCTACACCGCCCAGCTCCGCGCCCACGGCGGCGAGACGCCGGTCGACGCGGCGATGGAGGACGGCGAGCTGAGGGTCACCTTCGACGAGCCCGTCCGCGGCGTCGCCCCCGGCCAGGCGATCGTCCTCTACGACGGCACCCGCGTGGTCGGCTCGGCGACGATCGCGACGACGGTACGCCGCACGGCCGCCGCGCCCGCGTAGGACGGCCGCCCGCTCACAGGGCGTCCGTCGCCTCCGCCACGAACTCCGCGAGGACCGGCGCCAGCACATGCGGCGCCACCTCGTGGGTCTGGCCCGTCAGCGTCCGGTGCCGCGCCCGCGGCAGCCGGGCCGACAGCTCCCGGGCCGCCCGCCGCACCGGCGCCGGACTGGCGCCCCCGTCGACCACCAGCACGCGCGCGCGGACCTCCGGCAGCGGCCCGAGCGTGGCGTCGTACGGCGGCTCGAAGACCGACACGGCCCCCAGCGGCACCCCCGCCGCCGCGGCCGCCAGCGCGAGGACCCCGCCCGTCCCCGTGCCGTGCACCGCCGCCCCGGGGCCCGCCGCCGCGAGCACCGCCGCCAGGTCCTCGACCTCCCGCTCGACCGGGCAGCCGCTCGCGCCCTCGTCCCGGCGGTCGTACACGAACACGGGGCGGCTCCGGGCCAGCAGCCGGGCCAGCGGCGCCTCGCCCGCCCGCGAGCGGGGGCCCCCGCTCACCAGCACCACCGCGGGCCCGTCCGCGGCCCCCGTCCCGTACCGCGCGTACGCGATCGGCGTCCCGTCCCGTGACACGACCGTCTTCACCTCGTCCATGGCAGGGCAGACCGGCGGACTCACCGGAACTCATCGCCGCGGCCCGGGATTTCCCGAAGAATTCATAAACCCGCAGGTCAGAGCCGTGGAGCGAAGAGGGTGTTCTACGGTGGCGGCATGAACATCTGCGTCTTCCTCTCCGCCGCCGACCTCGACGAGCGCTACACCGCCCCCGCCCGCGAGTTCGCCGGCCTCCTCGGCAAGGCCGGCCACACCCTCGTCTGGGGCGGCTCCGACACCGGCCTGATGAAGGTCGTCGCGGACGGCGTCCAGGAGGCCGGCGGCCGCCTCGTCGGCGTCTCCGTCGACTTCCTCGCCGCCAAGGCCCGCCCGAACGCCGACGAGATGACCATCACCAAGGACCTGGCCGAGCGGAAGGCGCTCCTCCTCGCCAAGTCCGACGCGATCGTCGTCATGGTCGGCGGCACCGGCACCCTCGACGAGGCCACCGAGATCCTGGAGCTGAAGAAGCACGCCAAGCACACCAAGCCCGTCGTCGTCCTCAACACCGCCGGCTTCTACGACGGCCTCAAGACCCAGTTCCAGCGCATGGAGGACGAGGGCTTCCTCCCCAGGCCCCTCGCCGAGCTGGCCTTCTTCGCCGAGGACGGGGCGACGGCCCTGGCGTACCTGGAGAGCGAGATCGCCGCCCGCTGATGGGACCATGGTGACCATGGCTACTCATGTGATCACCGGGGCCGGCTCCGGCATCGGCGCCGCCGTCGCGCGGCGGCTGCACGCGCGCGGGGACGAACTCGTGCTGCACGCGCGCGACGCGGCGCGCGCGAAGGAGCTGGCGGCCGAGTTCCCCGGCGCCCGCACGCTCGTCGGTGACCTGGCGGACCCGGACCGGCTCTCCTGGGCGTTCTCGCACCAGAGCCTGCCCGACCGGGTCGACTCGCTGCTGCACATCGCCGGCGTCGTCGACCTCGGCGGGGTGGGGGAGCTGACCCCCAAGGCCTGGCACCACCAGCTGAACGTCAACCTGGTCGCCCCCGCCGAGCTCACCCGGCACTTCCTGCCGCAGCTCCGCCTCACCCAGGGCCACGTCCTCTTCGTGAACTCCGGCGCCGGGCTCAACGCGCACGCCGAGTGGGGCGCGTACGCCGCCTCCAAGCACGGCCTGAAGGCCCTCGCCGACGCCCTGCGCCACGAGGAGCACGCGAACGGCGTCCGGGTCACCTCCGTCTACCCCGGCCGCACGGCGAGCCCCATGCAGGCCAAGGTGCACCAGCAGGAGGGCAAGGAGTACGACCCCGGCAGGTGGATCGACCCGGAGTCCGTGGCGACCACCATCGTGATGGCCCTCGACCTCCCGCGCGACGCCGAGGTCAACGACCTGACGGTCCGTCCGGGACGATAGGGGGCCGGCACATGAGCGAGACCAAGCTGTGGGGCCCCGCCACCGGCGTCGGCTCCCTGCCCGGCGGCGACGCCCGCGAAGCCGCCAAGACCGTCACCGGGACCTTCGAGGACTTCCCCTTCCTCGCCGAACTCCCCGCCCGCGGCCCCGGCGCCGACATGATCGGTCGCACCCTCGGGCTGCTCGTCGACCTGTACGCGCACGTGGAGCCCAGCGGCTGGCGGATCAGCGACCGGCCCGGCCGCGACACCCGCCGCGCCCGCTCCTGGCTCGGCGAGGACCTCGACGCCCTGGAGGAGTTCACCCAGGGCTACGAGGGCCCCCTCAAGGTCCAGGCCGTCGGCCCGTGGACCCTCGCCGCCGCCCTCGAACTCCGCGGCGGAGAGGCCGCCCTGGGCGACCCGGGCGCCTGCCGCGACCTCGCCGCCTCCCTCGCCGAGGGCCTGCGCGAGCACCTCGCCGACGTCGCCAAGCGCGTCCCCGGCGCCCGGATCGTGCTCCAGCTCGACGAGCCCTCGCTCACCGCCGTGCTCCTCGGGCAGATCCGCACCGCCAGCGGCTACCGCACCCACCGCGCCGTCGACCGGCAGGTCGTCGAGGGCGCCCTGCGGGACGTGATCGCCGCCCACGACGGGCCCGTCGTCGTCCACTCCTGCGCCCCCGGCGTGCCCTTCGCGCTGCTCCGCCGCGCCGGGGCCGCCGGCGTCTCGTTCGACTTCGGCCTGCTCACCGAACGTGACGAGGAGCCCATCGGCGAGGCCGTGGAGGCCGGCACGAAGCTCTTCGCCGGTGTGGTGCCGTCCACCGACACGGCATTGTCCGACCCGGGCGGTAGCGTCATGGGTGTCAGGACGCTGTGGCGCAGGCTGGGGCTGAATCCGGGGACTCTCGCCGAGTCCGTGGTCGTCACCCCCACCTGCGGGCTCGCGGGCGCCTCGCCCGCGTACGCCCGGGCGGCGCTCGCCCACTGCGCCCGGGCGGCGAGATCGCTCGCGGACAACCCAGAGTGACCGGGTTCTGAAGGTACGGGAGGACGGACGAAGGTGGCAGTCGAACAGGGGGCCCTGCCCGACGGTGAGGCGGTCGTGCCCGCCGAGGCGCGCGAGAAGCACGCCGAGCTGGCCGAGCAGGTCGAGGAGCACCGCTTCCGGTACTACGTGAAGGACCAGCCGGTCGTCAGCGACGCGGAGTTCGACCGGCTCCTGCGCGCCCTGGAGGCGCTGGAGGAGGAGTACCCGGAGCTGCGCACGCCCGACTCGCCGACCCAGAAGGTGGCGGGGCAGTACGAGACGGACTTCACCGCCGTCGAGCACCGCGAGCGCATGCTCTCGCTGGACAACGCCTTCGACGACGAGGAGCTGGCCACCTGGGCCGAGCGCGTCGCCCGGGACGTCGGCACCCCCGACTTCCACTTCCTGTGCGAGCTCAAGGTCGACGGCCTCGCCGTCAACCTCACCTACGAGCACGGCCGGCTCACCCGCGCCGCCACCCGCGGCGACGGCCGCACCGGCGAGGACATCACGCCCAACGTGCGCACGATCGCCGACATCCCCGAACGCCTCCAGGGCGACCGGATCCCGGAGCTGGTCGAGATCCGGGGCGAGGTCTACTTCCCCATGGAGGCGTTCGAGGCGCTCAACGCCCGCCTGGTCGAGGCCGGCGACAAGCCCTTCGCCAACCCGCGCAACGCCGCCGCCGGCTCGCTGCGCCAGAAGGACCCCAAGGTCACCGCCACCCGTCCGCTCCACATGGTGGTGCACGGCATCGGCGCCCGCGAGGGCTTCGAGATCACCCGGCTCTCGGAGGCGTACGAGCTGCTCCACGAGTGGGGCCTGCCCACCGCCACCCACAACAAGGTGGTCGGCACCCTCCCCGAGGTGCGCGAGTTCATCGCGTACCACGGCGAGAACCGCCACTCCGTCGAGCACGAGATCGACGGCGTCGTCGTCAAGCTCGACGAGATCCCCCTCCAGGGCCGGCTCGGCACCACCGCGCGCGCCCCGCGCTGGGCCATCGCCTGGAAGTACGCGCCGGAGGAGGTCAACACCAAGCTCGTCGACATCAAGGTCGGCGTCGGCCGCACCGGCCGCGTCACCCCGTACGCCCAGGTCGAGCCGGTCACCGTGGCCGGCTCCGAGGTCGAGTTCGCCACCCTCCACAACCAGGAGGTCGTCAAGGCCAAGGGCGTCCTCATCGGCGACACCGTGGTGCTCCGCAAGGCCGGCGACGTCATCCCGGAGATCCTCGGCCCGGTCGTCGACCTGCGGGACGGCACCGAGCGGGAGTTCGTGATGCCGGCCGAGTGCCCCGAGTGCGGCACGGCGCTGAAGCCGATGAAGGAGGGCGACATCGACCTCCGCTGCCCGAACGCCCGGACCTGCCCGGCCCAGCTGCGCGAGCGGCTCTTCTTCCTCGCCGGCCGCCAGTGCCTGGACATCGAGAACTTCGGCGCGGTGGCCGCCGCCGCCCTCACCCGGCCCCTGGAGCCCGCCGAGCCGCCGCTCGCCGACGAGGGCGACCTCTTCGACCTCACCATCGAGCAGCTGCTGCCGATCAAGGCGTACGTCCTCGACGCCGACTCCGGACTGCCCAAGCGGGACCCGAAGACCGGCGAGGAGAAGATCGTCACCGTCTTCGCCAACCAGAAGGGCGAGCCGAAGAAGAACGCCCTCGCCATGCTGGCGAACATCGAGGCCGCCAAGACCCGCCCGCTCGCCCGCTTCATCAACGGCCTCTCCATCCGCCACGTCGGCCCCGTCGCCGCCGAGGCGCTGGCCCGCGAGTTCCGCTCCCTGGAGCGGATCGAGCAGGCCACCGAGGAGGAGCTGGCCGCCGTCGACGGCGTCGGCGGCATCATCGCCGCCGCCGTGAAGCAGTGGTTCTCCGAGGAGTGGCACCGCGAGATCGTGCGGAAGTGGCGCGCCGCCGGGGTCACCCTGGAGGACGAGGGCGCCGGGGAGGACGAGGGGCCGCGCCCGCTGGAGGGCCTGACGGTCGTCGTGACCGGCACCCTGGAGCAGTTCACCCGGGATGGCGCAAAAGAATCGCTCCAGAGCCGCGGAGCCAAGGTCACCGGTTCCGTTTCCAAGAAGACGAGCTTCGTCGTGGTGGGGGAGAACCCGGGTTCCAAGTACGACAAGGCCATGCAGCTGAAGGTTCCGGTTCTGGACGAGGAGGGCTTCAAGATCCTGCTCGAACAGGGTCCCGAGGCCGCCCGGGAGGCCGCACAGCCGGTCGAGGAGTGACCGCCGGCCGGCCCTCCCCGGACCCCGGAAGCTCACCCGTTCGGCGCATACCAGATCGTTACGGGTGGCCAGGCCGCATTCGGGCAAGAGAGGGAGAGCGCTGCCCCTCGGCGCCCTCGGCGGCCTAGTGTGGTGACCGTGCGTCTCGTCCCGCACCGCCGCGCGAGGGTTCTGCGCGGCCGTGCGCCAGGACGAACGGCCCCGTGCCATGCGCCCCGCCCCCGAAGCGGGCGGAGCGCACGACCGGCGGCCGGACGCCACCCGGGCCGCCGCGCGCGGCCCATCGGACAGCGACGGCACCGCCGCCTGTGAGAGGGACGGGAATGGAACCGACCGAGAGTGCCGCCCCGGTGCCACGGCCGCGCGGCCGGGTGCTCCCCGCGGGCTTCACCGGGCTGCCCGCCGCCGTGCTGGGCACCGCCGCCGCCGTGCTCGTCACCGGGCTCCAGCGGGCCCTGACCACCGGCCACCCGCTCTTCCCGGGCGGGGTCACCGGCTGGTCCCTCGCCCTCCTCACCGGCCTCATCGTCGGCCACCTGGTCGCCCTCGGCCGCGAGCGCTGGTGGGGCGGCACCGGATCGGGCGCCGCCCTCACCCTCGCCGTCCTCCTGCTGTACGGCTGGGTCCCCGCCGGGCTCGTCTCGCTCACCGTCGTCGTCCTCGTCAGCGCCGCCCGCCGGCACCGCTGGCGACAGGGTCTGCTGCACGGCGCCGCCGACATCCTCGGCGTCGGCGCCGCCGCCCTCGTCCTCGCCGTCTTCGGCGACGTCCCCAGCGTCGACGACCCCTGGCAGCCGCTCGACTGGGGGATCGCCGACGCCCCGGAGATCGTCCTCGCCGCCGGCGCCTACCTCCTCGCGACCCGCCTGCTGCTGTGGTACACGCTCGCGCCGCCCGGCCGCGGCCTGCCCACCGTCGCCCGCACCGCCCTGCTCCGCCAGGGGCTCGTCGCCGTCGCCCTGCTCGGCATCGCCCCGCTGATCTGCGTCGTCGCCGCCGCCTACCCGGTCCTCCTGCCGCTCTTCGCGATCCCGCTGATCGCCCTCGACTCCACCCTGTGGATCGCCCGCGCCCGCGCCGAGGAACAGCTCAAGGACCCGCTCACCGGCCTCCCCAACCGCCAGTGGCTGCTCGAACGCACCTGGACCGCGCTGGAGGACGCCGAGGGCGAGCAGGCCCGCGCCGCCCTCGTCCTCATCGACCTCGACCGCTTCCGCTCGGTCAACGACACCCTCGGCCACCTCGCCGGCGACCGGCTCCTCCTCCAGATCGCCGACCGGCTCCGCCTCGCCCTGCCCCGCGGCGCCGAGGCCGCCCGGCTCGGCGGCGACGAGTTCGCCGTCCTGCTGCCCGTCGCCGACTCCACCACCAGCGCCCAGCGGGTCGCCCGCCACCTCGTCGCCGCCCTCTCCTCCCCGCTCGACCTCGACGGACTCACCCTCGTCCTGGAGGCCAGCGCCGGCGTCGCCGTCTACCCCGAGCACGCCGCCGACGCCGAGGGCCTGCTCCGGCGCGCCGACGTCGCCATGTACCAGGCCAAGCGCGACCGCACCGGCGTCGAGGTGTACGAGTCCAAGCGCGACTCCAACACCCCCGACCGCCTCGGCCTCCTCGGCGACCTGCGCCGCGCGCTCGACGCCGGCGAGGTCGAGCTGCACTACCAGCCGAAGGTCCGCTTCGACGGCCAGGTCGCCGGCCTCGAAGCCCTCGTCCGCTGGGTCCACCCCGAGCGCGGAAAGGTTCCACCGGACGAGTTCATCGCCATCGCCGAGTCCTCCGGGCTGATGCCGCACCTCACCGAGTACGTCCTGGAGACCGCCCTCGCCCAGGTCGCCCGCTGGCGCGCCCAGGGCCTGGAGGTGCCCGTCGCCGTCAACGTCTCGCCGCGCGACGTCCACACCCCCGGCTTCGCCGGCGCCGTCGCCGCCCGCCTCGCCCGGCACGGCGTCCCGGCCGGCTCGCTCCAGCTGGAGATAACGGAACACGTCCTCCTGGAGGACCCCCAGCGCGCCGCCGACACCCTCAACGGCCTCACCGGCCACGGCGTCAAGATGTCCCTGGACGACTTCGGCACCGGCTACTCCTCCCTCGTCCACCTGCGCCGGCTCCCGGTCAGCGAACTGAAGATCGACCGCTCCTTCGTCGCCCGGCTCGCCGTCGACACCGAGGACGCCGAGATCGTCCGCTGCACCGTCGACCTCGCCCACTCCCTCGGCCTGCTCGTCGTCGCCGAGGGCGTGGAGGACGACGAGACCTGGGAGCGGCTGCGCGACCTGGGCTGCGACGCCGTCCAGGGCTGGCTGGTCTCCGCCGCCATGCCGCCCGCCGAGACCACCGCCTGGCTGCTCGCCCGCGGCGAGCACGGCTGGCGCCGGGCGGTCGACACCGCCCCCGTCACCGCGCTCGACCCGGCCCCCGGACACGTCGTGCAGTGACCCCTACGGGACGGACCGGGGGTCCGTCCGGGCCGACCGTTTCACGGGGAGTGGTGCGGGCCCCATAGGATTGGGCCCAACACCATCAGACTCACCCCAGAGGATCGCTGCATGCCTGGCATCACGCGCGAGGAGGTCGCACACCTCGCTCGGCTGGCGCGTCTGGAACTCGCCGACGAGGAACTCGACCACTTCGCCGGTCAGCTCGACGACATCATCGGCGCGGTCGCCCGCGTCTCCGAGGTCGCCGAGCAGGACGTACCGCCGACCTCCCACCCGCTGCCGCTGACGAACGTCATGCGCGCGGACGAGGTCCGCCCTTCGCTCACCCCCGCGCAGGCGCTCTCCGGCGCCCCCGCCCAGGAACAGCAGCGTTTCAAGGTGCCGCAGATCCTGGGGGAGGACTGACCATGACGGACATCATCAAGCTCACCGCCGCCGAGATCGCCGCGAAGATCGCCTCCGGCGAGCTGACCGCGGTCGAGGTCACCGAGGCCCACCTGGCCCGCATCGACGCCGTCGACGAGAAGGTGCACGCCTTCCTCCACGTCGACCGCGAGGGCGCCCTCGCGCAGGCCCGCGCCGTCGACGAGAAGCGCGCCCGCGGCGAGAAGCTCGGCCCGCTGGCCGGCGTCCCGCTCGCGCTCAAGGACATCTTCACGACCCGGGGCGTGCCCACCACGGTCGGCTCGAAGATGCTCGAAGGCTGGATCCCGCCGTACGACGCCACGCTGGTCAAGCGCCTGAAGGCCGCCGACGTGGTCATCCTCGGCAAGACCAACATGGACGAGTTCGCCATGGGCTCCTCCACCGAGAACAGCGCCTACGGCCCGACCGGCAACCCGTGGGACCTCACCCGGATCCCCGGCGGCTCCGGCGGCGGCTCCTCGGCCGCGCTCGCCGCGTACCAGGCCCCGCTCGCCATCGGCACGGACACCGGCGGCTCGATCCGCCAGCCCGCCGCCGTCACCGGCACCGTCGGCGTCAAGCCGACCTACGGCGCGGTCTCCCGTTACGGCATGGTGGCCTTCTCCTCCTCCCTCGACCAGGGCGGCCCCTGCGCCCGTACGGTCCTGGACGCGGCCCTGCTGCACGAGGCGATCGCCGGCCACGACCCGCTCGACTCCACCTCCATCGACCTGCCGGTCCCGCCCGTGGTCGAGGCCGCGCGCAACGGCTCGGTCGCCGGGATGCGCGTCGGCGTCGTCAAGCAGTTCCGCGGCGAGGGCTACCAGGCCGGCGTCATGCAGCGCTTCGACGAGTCCGTCGAGCTGCTGAAGGAGCTGGGCGCCGAGGTCGTCGAGCTGGACTGCCCGACCTTCGACCTGGCCCTCTCGGCGTACTACCTGATCGCGCCTTCCGAGTGCTCGTCCAACCTGGCCCGCTTCGACGGTCTGCGGTACGGCCTGCGCGCCGGCGACGACGGCACCCGGTCCGCCGAGGACGTCACCGCCCTCACCCGCGAGGCCGGCTTCGGCCCCGAGGTGAAGCGCCGCATCATCCTGGGCACGTACGCGCTCAGCTCCGGCTACTACGACGCGTGGTTCGGCTCGGCCCAGAAGGTCCGCACCCTCATCACCCGCGAGTTCGAGAAGGCCTTCGAGCAGGTCGACGTGATCGTCTCCCCGACGACCCCGACCACCGCCTTCCCGATCGGCGAGCGCGCCGACGACCCGATGGCGATGTACCTCGCGGACCTGTGCACCATCCCGACCAACCTGGCCGGCAACGCCGCCATGTCGCTGCCCTGCGGCCTGGCGCCGGAGGACGGTCTCCCGGTCGGGCTGCAGATCATCGCCCCCGCCATGCAGGACGACCGGCTCTACAAGGTCGGTGCCGCCGTCGAGGCGGCCTTCGTGGAAAAGTGGGGACACCCGCTGATCGAGGAGGCTCCGTCGCTGTGAGTGCCATGGCAAAGAAGGCCAAGAACTTCAAGAAGTCGAAGACCGGCATCTACGTCTCGCTCGCGACCACCGCGTTCGGTGCCGTCAGCGTCGCCAAGCAGGCCAAGCTGGCCCGCAACGACCACGACGTGCTGCGCCTGATCGACTCCGCCGTGTCCGCCGCCGCCATCGTCACCGGCCTCGCGATCCTGTACCGCGAGCTGAAGCGCCTCGGCGACGACGACGTCCTGCTGGGCTGAGAGGGAAAGTTCCACCGTGACTGTCACTGAACTGCTGTCGTACGAGGCGGCACTGGCCTCGTTCGACCCCGTCATGGGCCTGGAGGTCCATGTCGAGCTCGGCACGAAGACCAAGATGTTCTGCGGCTGCTCGACCGAGCTGGGCGCCGAGCCCAACGCGCAGACCTGCCCGACCTGCCTCGGTCTGCCCGGCGCGCTGCCGGTCGTGAACGAGATCGGCGTCGAGTCCGCCATCAAGATCGGCCTCGCGCTGCATTGCGAGATCGCCGAGTGGTGCCGCTTCGCCCGGAAGAACTACTTCTATCCGGACATGCCGAAGAACTTCCAGACCTCCCAGTACGACGAGCCGATCGCCTTCAACGGCTACCTGGACGTCCAGCTGGAGGACGGCGAGGTCTTCCGCGTGGAGATCGAGCGCGCCCACATGGAGGAGGACACCGGCAAGTCCACCCACATCGGTGGCGCGACCGGCCGCATCCACGGCGCCTCGCACTCGCTGCTCGACTACAACCGGGCCGGCATCCCGCTGATCGAGATCGTCACCAAGCCGATCGTCGGCGCCGGCGAGCGGGCCCCCGAGGTCGCCAAGGCGTACGTGGCCGAGCTGCGCGAGCTGATCCGCGCCCTGGGCGTCTCCGAGGCGCGCATGGACAAGGGCCAGATGCGCTGCGACGTCAACCTGTCGCTGATGCCGAAGGGTTCCGAGACCTTCGGCACCCGCTCGGAGACGAAGAACGTGAACTCGCTCCGCTCGGTCGAGCGGGCGGCGCGCTTCGAGATCCAGCGCCACGCGGCGGTCCTGGAGTCCGGCGGCACGATCGTGCAGGAGACCCGTCACTTCCACGAGGACGACGGCTCCACCACCTCCGGCCGCATCAAGGACAACGCCGAGGACTACCGCTACTTCCCGGAGCCGGACCTGGTCCCGGTCGCCCCGGCCCGCGAGTGGGTCGAGGAGCTGCGGAAGGGCCTGCCGGAGCTGCCGCGCGTGCGCCGCAACCGGCTGCGCGAGGAGTGGGCCGTCTCCGAGCAGGAGATGCAGTCCATCCTCAACGCGGGCGCGGTCGACCCGATCGTCGCCACGATCGAGGCGGGCGCGGACGCGGCCTCGGCCCGCAAGTGGTGGATGGGCGAGCTGGCCCGCAACGCCAACGAGAAGGGCGTCTCCCTGGAGGAGCTGCCCATCACGCCGGCGGACGTGGCCCGGGTCTCGGCCCTGGTGGCCGGCGGCGACCTCAACGACAAGCTGGCCCGTCAGGTCATCGAGGGCGTCCTCGCAGGCGAGGGCACCCCGGACGAGGTCGTCGAGAAGCGCGGTCTGAAGGTCGTCTCCGACGACAGCGCGCTCGGCGCGGCCGTCGACGAAGCCATCGCGGGCAACGCGGCCATCGCCGACAAGATCCGCGGCGGCAAGGTCGCGGCGGTCGGCGCGCTGGTCGGCGCGGTCATGAAGGCCACCCGTGGCCAGGCCGACGCGGCGAAGGTCAAGGACCTCATCCTGGAGCGGCTGGGCGTCAGCGAGGGCTGATCCGTCCCGCTCGGACGCGTACGAGAGCGGCCCCGCACCGGAGTTCCGGTGCGGGGCCGCCCTCGTCGTACTGGCTACCGCTTGAGCATCGGGGCGGCGATGATGCCGCTGCCGGAGTCGGTGCAGGTCTCCTCGACCTTCAGGCGCAGCCGCAGGGCCCCGGTGATGTCCAGGGTCTCGGAGATCGGCTTGCCCAGGTGCACGGTCTCGTTGAAGAGCGCGGGCTTGTCGTCGACGGAGATCACGACCCGCGCGGTCTCGACCTTGGAGCCGTCGTCGACGCCGGCGGTGAACTCGAAGGTCTTCCACTCCCGGTTCAGGTCGTACTCGACGTAGGCGCCGTTGTAGCAGTCGCCGATCAGCGCGGAGCCGTACTCGGTGGTGTTGATCTTGGCGCTGCCGACGCTGAACGAGTCGGGGTCGCTGACCGAGGCGAGGGTGGTGAGGTCGGCCTCGCGGGAGTCCGGCACGGAGCCGGGGTCGAGCGACGGGCTGCCGCTGTCGGTCGGCTCGGCGCTCGGCTCCTCCGTCGGCTCCTCGGTCGTCGGCTCGTCGGTGGGCTCCTCGGTGGTGGGCTCCTCGGAGGGCGTCTCGGCGCTCGCCGGCGCCGAGGTCGTCGCCCCGGAGGGACCGGCCTGGTCGTTCTTGCCGTTCCCGGCCTCGCGGTCGCCGAGCAGCCGGATGCCGATCACGGCGAGGACGGCGATCAGGAGGACACCGCTCACGGCGCCGATCACCAGCCCCTTGCGGCTCTTGCGCGGCTCCGGCGGACGGGGCCCGCCCGGCCCCCCGACGGTGGGCATCCCGGCCGTCGGCGGCCCGTAGCCCTGACCGCCGTACGCCGGCATCCCGGCGGTCGGCGCTCCGTACGCGCCCTGCCCGGCGTCGTACCCGAGCGGCGCGGCCGGCACCGGGGCGGGCGCGGGCTCGGGGTTCTGCGGTACGGGGTTCTGCGGTACGGCGTCCTGGGGTGCCGGGGCCGGTTCCTGGGCCGCGACCGGTGCCGCGACCGGTGCCGCGACCGGGGCCGGGGGAGTGGTCGGCGGGGGCGCCACCGGGGGCAGCGGCGGCACGGCGGGGGCGTCGGAGGGACGGGGCGGGACGGCGTCCTGCGGGGTCACCGGGCGGGAGGTCGTCGTGGTGGACACCACCCCGTGCCGGACCTCCTTGACCCACGACGACAGCGACAGCGGGCGCTTGTCCGGGTCCGCCGCCGCGATGGCGAGCACCCTCCTGCGCTGCTCCTCGGACAGCCCGGCGACCTGCGGCACGGCGGCGAACGCGGCCGCGAGCTGCTCGGGCGAGGCCGGCGGGGACTGGCCGCTCAGCAGGAAGTAGGCGATGGCACCGAAGGCGTACCGGTCGGTGGCCGGGGTCCGCTTGCCCTCGAAGATCTCCGGCGCCGCGTACCCCGGGGTGAACCAGACCTCGGCGGTCTGGTGGTCGGCGGTCAGCTTGCTGAGGCCGAAGTCGACGAGGGTGGCCTGGCCGTGCTCGTCGACCATCACGTTGCCCGGCGAGAGGTCGCCGTGGACGACGGTCCGCCCGGACGGGGTGGCCTTGCCGGAGTGCAGCCAGTCGAGGACGTCCGCGAGCTGTTCCAGCGTCCGCATGACCTCGCGCCGCTCGGCGGGGGTGGCCAGGGTCCGCTCGGCGCGCCAGTCGCGCAGGTCGAGCCCGTCGACGTGGTTCATGACGAGGACGAGGGCCCGGCCGGTGAGGGTGCCGGACTCGCCGGGCGCGTGGATGGGCGAGCCCTGGAAGTGCTCGCGCACCCCGACGACGCCGGGACGGCTGACGAAGCGCAGCAGCTCCGCCTGCTCGTTCCACTTGCGGCTGACCCGCTCGAAGATCTCGGGCGTGATCGTCGTCTTGGAGTCGAGGACCTTGACGACGACGGGTTCGGTACCGCCCGCGAGCTCGATCTCCGCGAGATAGAGCACGGCCTCCCCGCCGCGTCCGATGGAGCGCAGCAACCGGTAGCGGTCCGGTGCGGAGTCAGGCCCGATGTGGTGTGCCGACTTGCTCAACTTTCCCCCAAGGCACAGTGAATGACAGGAAGTCAGCTTGCCGCCCGGGGCAGTCGGGGGTCAACCGAGCTACGTGGCACCACCCCGCTCCGACGAAGCCGGTACGCGCCGCCCGCGACCACGCTCCCTTCGCACACGCGCAGGCACCGAGCCCGTCCCCCGGGCGGGTGCGACATGCCCCTGTTGGCTACTGTGAAGCGAGCGACTCGCGCGCGTGAGGTCCGCGGGCCGTGCACAGGGGCCGAACGAGGGGGGAGTGGGATGTCCTGGAACGAGTGGGAACAGCTCAAGACCGACACCGCGCAGCGGCAGGCGACCGGGATGCGGCTGAACGGACTTGACGGAAACGCGGGCACGACGGCGGGATCCGGCGACCTCGTGGTGAACCGCGACGACCTCGGGGCGATCGGCCACGAGGCGTACCTGTTGTACGGGCGGCTCTCCCGGGACGGCGACCACGCCCGGCCCGCGACCTTCGACGCGTCGATCGCCCTCACGAACGGCAACTTCACCAGCGGATCGGAGCTGCTGAAGGTGCACGACCGGTGGAACAGCCAACTGCGGACGCTCCTGGACGCCTGCGCCCGGATCTCCAACCACCTCGACTACACGAAGTCCACCCACGCGAAGGACGACGCGGACATCGGGGGCGACCTCCTCTCCACGTCCAAGATCAACGAGTACTTCAAGTAGGAAGCCGAGGGGGAACCGCCGTGCTGACATTCGACGACGTCGTCAACGCGCCCGTCGCCAAGCTGAAGCAGGCCGCGGACGACTGGTCGGAGATGGCGACCAGGCTGAAGACGCTCGCCACCGACGCCCGCGAGGGCATGAAGGCCAAGACCGACAAGGCCCAGTGGCAGGGCGTCAACTCCGACGTCACCCGGCCCTTCATCGCCAAGACGGCCAAGGAGTTCGAGGACGCCGAGGCGCAGGCGAAGGGCATCCAGCTGCTGCTCGCCGACGCCCACACCTCGTTCCTGACGGCCCGGGACGCGCTCGTCAGGATCAGGGACGAGGAGGGCCCGGCCGCGGGCGTCCACATCGACGCGAAGGGCAAGGTCACGCCACGGCACGACCTGTCCAAGGACGTGGCCGCGCGCCACGACCCGGACTACAAGGACTACGCCGCGGACGTGCGGAAGCAGCAGGAGGCCGTGGCCGCCTGGCAGGTGAAGATCGATCGCATCGTCGAGGATTGCGCCGACGCCGACGAGTCGCTGCGGCGCGCGCTCGCGGCGAACGTGAAGGACGACCACAATTTCACCGCTCCGACTTACAAGACCCTCGACGAGGAGCAGGTGGCCCGGGCCGCGGAGCTGCTGAAGAAGGTCACCGGCGAGGGCGGCACGGCGCGGAACGTCGCCGAGCTGAAGGAGTTGGAGGACCTCCTCGACGACAACCGGAACGACCCCGAGTTCGCGACCGGCTTCTACCGCTGGGTGGGTCCGGCGGCCACGCTCGACGCGTACGCGGAGATGTCGCTGAACGCGACGTCCCTGGGCCCGGCCGGCCAGGACCGCGTCGACATGGTCCGCAACATCCAGTCCGACATGGGTGCCATGCTCGGCCTCGCCACCCAGCGGTCGACCCCGAACCACCTCGACGCCGTGTGGACGAACGAGCTCCTGAAGTCCGGCCGCAAGGAGCTCGACATCCCCGGCGCCGGTTTCTCGAAGATCTACGGCTACCAGGCCCTGAGCGGCCTCCTCCGGGAGGGCACGTACGACAAGGACTTCCTGGTGTCCGTCGGCCGGGACATGGTCGCCATGGACCGGGAGGACCCGGGCCGCTGGTCGGAGTCCCTGCCGACGAACATGGACATGCGCATCAACCTCGACGAGACCGGCGGCAAGGGCTACAACCCCCTCACCGGCCTCATGGAGGCCATGGCCAACAATCCGGCGGCCTCCGCGACCTTCTTCGACGAGAACATCCGCTCGGACTCGAACAAGGACGGCATCGTCACCCTCGCGGACGAGGAGCTGACGGGCAAGGACGCGAAGAGCGTCGTCGACCACATGCTCGACAAGAAGCCCACGGACGACTACTACGACACGGTCTCCGGCGGCGAGCCGAACCCCGGCCAGGCGGCCACCGGCAACGCCCTGGAAGCCGCCGTCACCGGCCGCGTCCCCGGCGACGAGGACGCGAAGCCCGTGGAACACACCAAGACCATGGCGAGCGTCATGGAGAAGGTCGTCGAGAAGATCGGCACGTCACCGGAGCTGGCCGTCGACGACGGCCCGCTCGCCGGCATCGCCCCGAACCTCGGCAACATGGCCGCCGAGTACATGCCGGACCTCCAGGCCACCGCCGAGAACGGCGCGGACCGGATCAAGCCCTTCGGCGAGAGGGCGGAGTTCGAGAAGGCAGAGATGGCCCAGTTCCTCGGCGCGGTCGGCCAGGACCCCGACGCGTACGGTGCGATCACCAACGCCCAGCAGGCGTTCACCACGGCCCTCGTGTCCGACGTCTTCCAGAACCCGGAGAAGTACGCCGACACGGGCGAGGCCGTACGGAACGCCGTCCACCCGGGCGGTGAGATCGCGGGCATGATGAGCGAGGCGAGGGCCCAGGCCGTCGTCGACGCCGCGGCGCGCGAGGACAAGGAGTACAACGAGGGCGTCGCGGAGAACGCCAAGTGGGCGAACCGCACGATCGACCTCGTGGGGGGCAAGTACCTGGAGATGCTGCCCGTGGGCGGCGACATCATCGGCTGGATCAAGGAGGACGTCACCGAGTCCCTCACGGAGAAGGCGAACCAGGACAAGTCGACAGAGGCCCGCCACGAAGCGGCATCGGGCTATGCGCAGGCCGAGCTCTTCGCCAAGGGATCCGCCGAGGATGCCGTGGAACGGGCCGGGAAGGCCGCCGGGCTCACGCGAGACCAGATCCAGGACTACAAGGGTTCCGCCTCTACCGAGACGGCATCGGCTCATGCCATCGGTCGCGACTTCGCCGTCCTCCGAACCTCAGGGGAGAACTGATCATGCGCCGTTTCCGCCGTACTGCCGCAGCGGCATCGACCGCCGTCGTCACGGCAGGTCTGCTGGCGAGCTGTGCCGCGAGCGAGGAGAAGGCCGTCCCCGGGCTGCCCGAGCGCGTCTGCTGGAACGGAGCGTTCGCCGGCAGCGATGTGTCCCCCCTGCTGCCGCCCGGTGAGAAGGCGGAGTTCTCGCGCCAGTCCGGCCGGCACTTCGCTCTGGCCGAGGAGCTCGACTCCGCGACCTGCACCCTCTACATCGACGGGAACACGAAGTTCCAGGCCATCGCCACGCGCCGGGACTTCGCGAACTCCATCGACTGGTCGTCGTGGGATTCGGCTGATCCCGAGCCACTCGATCTGGGGGACAAGGGCATCATCTACGACACCGGAGCCCACGCCTCTTTCACGTGTGAGGCCGCCAGGAATCCGAATGCGCCCGGGCGATACATCGAGCTGAGAATCCACGCGGACGACGCCCCCGACAGATCCAAGCTCCAGACCGCCCTGCCGGCGCTGATGAAGGACTTCATGGCCTATGCCCAGCGCGAGCTGAAGTGTCCGGGAGGTACCGCCGGCGGGGCGTGAGCGGCGGGCGCGTCGCGCGGGCGGCGGTCCTCGCCTCGGTGCCGCACGATCTGTGAGGATCGACACGAAACGGTCAAACGATCACGTTTGGCTGCGACAGTGGGCCCCGAGCACCGATCCAGGCAGGGAGCACGTCCTTTGGCAGCCATCGCACGGTGGTTCATCCGGCACCGCCTCGTCGCCGTCCTCCTGTGGGTCCTCGCCCTCGTCGGGGTCGGTGGCGCCGCCGCCTTCGCCGGCAGCGCGTACTCCAACGACTACGAGGTGCCCGGCACCGAGTCCGGGCGGGCGACCGCCCTGCTCGACCGCGGGTTCCAGGGGCTCGGCGGCGACACCGACACCATCGTCTGGCACACCGAGCGCGGCAGCGTCCGCGCCGACGCCGTGCAGGAGCGGATCGGGCCGATGCTGGCGGAGGTCGCCGACCTGCCCGGCGTCGCCGCCGTCGCCTCCCCGTACGGGGACGGCGCCGCGCGCGGCCAGGTCAGCGAGGACGGGCGGACCGCGTACGCCACCGTCACCTTCCGTGAGCAGGCCGACGACATCCCCGTCGCGCAGGCGCGGGCCCTCGTGGACACCGCGAAGGCCGCCGGGACCGACGGGCTCCAGGTGGAGCTCGGCGGCAGCGCCGTCGCCCTCACCGAGAAGCCCGGCGGGCACATCGCCGAGGCCGTCGGCGTGGCCGTCGCCGCCGTCGTCCTCTTCCTCGCCTTCGGCTCCCTCGCCGCGTCCCTGCTGCCCATCGCCACCGCCCTGGTCAGCGTCGGCATCGCCTACTCCGGGATCGTGCTCCTCGGGCACGTGATGACGGTCGCCGACTTCGCCCCGATGCTCGGCATGCTCATCGGGCTCGGCGTCGGCATCGACTACGCGCTCTTCATCGTCACCCGGCACCGCAAGGGCCTGAAACGCGGCCTGAGCGTCGCGGAGGCCGCCGAGACCGCCGTCGCCACCACCGGCAGGGCCGTCGTCTTCGCCGGCGCGACCGTCTGCATCGCCCTGCTCGGCATGCTCATCCTCCGGCTGAGCTTCCTCAACGGCGTCGCGATCGCCGCCTCCCTCACCGTCGTCCTCACCGTGGCCGCCTCGGTCACCCTGCTGCCCGCGCTGCTCTCCCTCATCGGCATGCGCGCCCTCTCCCGGCGCGAGCGCCGGACGCTCGCCGAGCACGGCCCGCAGCCCGAGCTGCCGACCGGCTTCGCCGCCCGCTGGTCCGCCTTCGTCGAGCGCCACCCGAAGCTGCTCGGGGCCGTCGCCGCCGTCGTCATGGCCGTCCTCGCGCTGCCGACCCTCTCGCTCCACCTGGGCACCTCCGACCAGGGCAACAATCCGGCCACCGCCACCACCCGGCAGGCGTACGACCTCCTCGCCGACGGTTTCGGCCCGGGCGTGAACGGCCCCCTCACCCTGGTCGCCGGCCTCGACGGCGCGGACGACCGGGTCGCCCTCGACCAGCTGCCGGACGCGCTCGCCGCCACCAAGGGCGTCGCCGCCGTCTCCCCGATCACCTACAACGGCTCCGGGGACACCGCCTTCCTCACCGTCGTCCCCGACTCCTCCCCGCAGTCCGAGGCCACCAGCGAGCTCGTCGACCGGCTCCGCCACGACGTCCTCCCGGCCGCCGAGACCGGCACCTCCCTCGACGTCCACGTCGGCGGCATCACCGCCTCGTACGACGACTTCGCCGAGATCATCATCGGCAAGCTGCCGCTCTTCGTCGGCGCCGTCGTGGCCCTCGGCTGTCTGCTGCTGCTGCTCGCCTTCCGGTCCATCGGCATCCCGCTGAAGGCCGCCGCCATGAACATCGCCGCCGTCGCCGCCGCCTTCGGCATCGTCGTCGCGATCTTCCAGTGGGGCTGGGGCGCGGAACTCCTCGGTCTCGGCAGCGCCGGCCCGATCGAGCCCTTCCTGCCGGTGATCATGGTCTCGGTCCTCTTCGGCCTCTCCATGGACTACCAGGTCTTCCTGGTCAGCCGGATGTACGAGGAGTGGCTGGAGACCGGCGACAACCGGCGGGCGGTCCGGGTCGGCCTGGCCGAGACCAGCCGGGTGATCAACTCCGCCGCGGTCATCATGATCTCGGTCTTCCTCGCGTTCGTGCTCTCCGGCGACCGGGTCATCGCGATGTTCGGCATCGCCCTCGCCGCCGCCGTCGCCCTCGACGCCTTCGTCCTGCGGACCCTCCTCGTCCCCGCCCTGATGCACCTGCTCGGCGGCGCCAACTGGTGGCTGCCCAGGAGCCTCGACCGGATCCTGCCCCGGATCAGCATCGAGCCGCCCGAATGCCGCCTCGCCGCCGACGCCCGTGCGAAGATCCCCGGGCAGCGAGTGACGGCACCGGCCACGGAGGAGAACGAGGATGTTCGCGATATCGCTGGGTGACGACGGCGCCGAGCTGAGGCCCCTGGAGCCCTGGCAGGCGGAGGAGTTCCTCGCCCACATGGACCGCGGCCGGGAGTACGTCGGCACGCACATCGGCCTCGCCGACGTCGTCCACGACCTCGACTCCGCCCGCGCCTTCCTCCGCGGCTACGCCGACAAGACCGCGAACGACGCCGGACGCCTCTACGGCATCTGGGCCGACGGCACCCTCGTCGGCGGAGTCATGTTCCGCACCATGGACGTGGCCGCCGGCAACGCCGAGGTCGGCTGCTGGCTGGAACCCGCCGCCGCCGGCCGCGGCCTGGTCACCCGCGCCTGCCGGACCATCATCGACTGGGCCGTCGACCAGCGGGGCATCCACCGCCTCGAATGGTTCGTCTCCTCGAAGAACGAGGCCAGCATCGCCGTCGCCCGCCGGCTCGGCATGACCCGCGACGGCGTCCTGCGCGAGCACTACCTCCACCGCGGCACCCGCACCGACACCGAGATCTGGTCCGTCCTCGCCCCCGACTGGCGCGCCGCCCGGGAGGCCTAGACCCCCCGGCCCGGGGAGCGTACGGACCCTCCCCGGGCGGCCTAAGGCACCCCCGGGACCTCCCTAAGGCCCCCCGTACCCCGAACATGCGGCACTCGCCCGATGCCCCCGCACCGGCTGGGCGACGAAGGTGGAGGCATCGCAAGGAGCGATGCCGACACCACAGCCCAGGGAGCACCCCATGTTCGTCTACGAACTCCACCGCGCCGCCCACGCCGAGCTGGTCCGCGAGGCCGCCGCCCAGCGCCTCGGCCGCGAGGCCGCCCGCGCCGCCAAGGCCGCCCGCCGGGCCGGACGCCATGAACCGGAGGGCCGGGTGAGCACCGGCAGGGACCACTACGCCCAGGTCGCGTGACCCCGTATGGGTGATCCGCGGGGCGCCTGTGCGATGCTCGGCGCCGTGGAGACCAGGTCCGTCAGTCCCGTCTTCGTCGGCCGCGCCGGCGAACTCACCGCCCTCACCGAGGCGCTCTCCCGCGCGACCGCGGGAGAGCCCCAGGCCCTGCTCGTCGCCGGCGAGGCCGGCGTCGGCAAGACCCGGCTCGTCGAGGAGTTCCGCGACGCCGCCTGCGCCACCGGCGCCGTCGTGGCCGTCGGCGGCTGCGTGGAGCTGGGCGCCGACGGACTCCCCTTCGCCCCCTTCTCCACCGCCCTGCGCACCCTGCGCCGCCGCCTCCCCGAGGAGGTCGGCGCCGCCGCCGACGGCCACGAGGGCGAACTCGCCCGCCTCCTCCCCGAGCTCGGCGACCCCGGCGGCACCGACACCGGCGACGAGGACGCCACCGCCCGCCTCTTCGAGCTCACCGTCCGCCTGCTCGAACGGCTCGCCGCCGACCGCACCCTGGTCCTCGTCCTCGAAGACCTCCACTGGGCCGACACCTCCACCCGCCACCTCCTCACCTATCTGCTGCGCACCCTGCGCCGCGGCCGGATCGTGGTCGTCGCCACCTACCGCGCCGACGACATCCACCGCCGCCACCCGCTGCGCCCCCTCCTCGCCGAACTCGACCGGATGCGCACCATCCGCCGCATCGAGCTCTCCCGCTTCACCCGCACCGAGGTGCACCGCCAGCTCACCGGCATCCTGGCCGCCGAACCCGCCCCCGGCCTCGTCGACGAGATCTTCGACCGCTCCGACGGCAACGCCTTCTTCGTCGAGGAACTCGTCGCCTCCCGCACCTGCGGCGACGGCACCGGCCCGCTCAGCGACTCCCTCCGCGACCTCCTCCTGGTCCGCGTCGAGGCCCTCCCCGAGGACGCCCAGCGGGTCGCCCGGATCGTCGCCGAGGGCGGCTCCACCGTCGAGTACGGGCTCCTCGCCGCCGTCGCCCGCCTCGCCGAGGACGACCTCATCGAGGCGCTGCGCGCCGCCGTCGGCGCCAACATCCTGCTCGCCGTCCCCGACGGCGAGGGCTACCGCTTCCGCCACTCCCTGGTCCGCGAGGCCGTCAGCGACGACCTGCTGCCCGGCGAGCGCTCCCGCCTCAACCGGCGCTACGCCGAGGCCCTGGAGGCCGACCCCGGGCTGGTCCGCCCCGACGAGCGGGCCACCCGCCTGGCCACGTACTGGTACCACGCCCACGACCCGGCCAAGGCGCTCCCCGCCGTCCTCGACGCCTCCGTCGCCACCCGCAAGCGCTACGCCTACGCCGAGCAGCTCCGGCTCCTCGAACGGGCCATGGAGCTCTGGGACGAGGCCCCCGCCGAGATCCGCGCCGGCCTGCGCCCCCTGGACTACGCCGAGTCCTACCCGGCCTGCGGCTGCGACCCCGAGACCACCCCGCTGCGCCACCTCGACCTGCTCGCCGAGGCCGCCGTCGCCGCCCGTCTCTGCGGCGAACGCGAACGTGCCCTCAAGATCGGCAAGATGGCGCTCCGCCTCCTCGACGGCGACGACGAGAACGACCCGCTGCGCGCCGCCTGGTTCTGGGCCGAGCAGGCCCGGCTCCAGTCCAACCTCGGCCGCGGCGACGGCTGGGCCGAGATCTCCCGCGCCCAGGAGCTCGTCAAGGGCCTGCCGCCGTCCGCGGTCCACGCCACCGTCCTCGCCGGGGCGGCCGGCTGGGGCATGCTCCGCAGCCCCGGCCCCGACGCCCTCGCCGCCGCCGAACGCGCCGTCGAGTACGCCCGGCTGGTCAAGGCCGAGGCGACCGAACTCAACGCCCGCCTCACCCTGGGCACCATCATGGTCGCCGCCGGCGACCGCGAGGCCGGCCTCGCCGAGATGCACGCGGTCCGCGAACGGACCGCCGCCCTCGGCCAGTTCCACGAATCGGCCCGCGCCCACATCAACATCGTCTCCGCCCTGGAGTCCCTCGGCCGCTCCGCCGAGGCGGTCGAACTCGCCGACGCCGGTCTCGAACTGGCCCGCACCCGCGGCCTGGTCGAGTCCGCCGGCTGGATCCGCGGCAACAAGGCCGAGTCCCTCCTCTCGCTCGGCCGCTGGGACGAGGCCCGCGCCGAGGCCGAACGCCTCCTCTCCTCCGCCACCAGCACCAAGCCCCGCGCCTCCGCCCACCTCCGGCTCGCCCAGATCGCCGTCGCCCGCGGCGAGACCGCCACCGCCGCCCGCCACCTCGACGAGGCCCGCGCCGTCTACGGCACCCGCGACCCGATCCCGCAGTACACCCTCCCGCTGGCCGGCGCCGACGTCGCCGCGGCCGCCGCCGAGGGCCGCCTCGCCGACGTCCGCGCCCGGGTCGCGGCCGCCGCCGAGGCCGGCTTCCCGCCCGGCACCCACCGCTACGGCTGGCCCCTCGTCCTCACCGCCGTCACCGCGGAGGCGGACAGCCGCGGCCTGCCCGCCGCCGAGGAGGGCCGCGCCGAGGCGCTGGCCGCCATCCGCCGGTGCGTCCGCGCCCTCGCCGCCCCCGCCCCCGTCTGGACCGCCCACTCGGCCCAGGTCAGCGAGGAACTGGCCCGCGCCGAGGGCCGCGAGAGCGCCGCCCGCTGGGCCGAGACCGTCGAGGCGTGGGCCCCGCTCGGCCTGCCCTACCCGCTGGCCCGCGCCCGCCACCGGCTCGCCGACGCCCTCCTCACCGAGGGCGGCCGGCGCGAGGAGGCCACGGTCCTGCTCCGGCAGGCCCACGCCACCGCCGTCGCCCTCGGCGCCCGCCCGCTCCGCGAGGACGTCGAACTGCTCGCCGCCCGCGCCCGGATCCCCCTGACCGCCGACGCCCCCGCGGAGCCGGAGCCCGCGTCCGAGTCCGACGCCTTCGGCCTGACCCCCCGCGAGCAGGACGTCCTGCGCCTGGTCGCGGCCGGCCGCACCAACCGGCAGATCGCCGAGGAGCTGTTCATCTCACCGAAGACCGCCAGCGTCCACGTCTCCAACATCCTCGCCAAGCTCGGCGTCTCCGGCCGCGGCGAGGCCGCCGCGATGGCCCACCGCCTCCACCTCCTCGACACGCCGCGCTGACCTGGCACCCCGGCCCCCGGACCGTACGCGTCCGGGCCGGGGCCGTCATCTCACGTCGAGCCGCAGGATCCGGTCGTCCCCGGCCTCGGGCGTGCCCCGGGTGTCGGTCTCGCTCGTCACCAGCCACAGCCGCCCGTCCCCGCCCGCGAGGACCGTCCGCAGCCGCCCGTACTCCCCGGCCAGGAACGCCTCCGGCTCCCCGGACCGCTCCGCGCCCGACAGCGGGATCCGCCACAGCCGCTCGCCCCGCAGCCCCGCCATCCACACCGCGCCCCGGGCGTAGGCGATCCCGCTCGGCGACGCCTCCGAGGTCGGCCACTGCGCCACCGGGTCCACGAACCGCGCCTCGCCCGCCGCGCCCTCCACCTGCGGCCATCCGTAGTTCTCCCCCGGCTCGACCAGGTTCAGCTCGTCCCAGGTGTTCTGCCCGAACTCGGCGGCCCACAGCCTCCCTTCGGCGTCCCAGGCGATCCCCTGCACGTTCCGGTGCCCGTACGAATAGACCACCGAGTCCGGGAAGGGATTGCCCGGCGCCGGCTTCCCCTCCGGGGTCATCCGCAGGATCTTCCCGCCCAGCGACTCCCGGTCCTGCGCCAGCCCGGTCCGACCGGTCTCGCCGGTCCCCGCGTACAGCATCCCGTCCGGGCCGAAGGCGATCCGCCCGCCGTTGTGCACCACGCCCTTGGGGATGCCGGTGAGCACCGGCTCCGGCGCCCCCAGCCGGTCGCCCGCCCCGCCGCCGTACCGCATCCGCACGATCCGGTTGTCCGACTCGGCGGTCAGATACGCGTACACCCACCCGTCGCGCACGGCCAGGCCCATCAGCCCGCCCTCGCCGCCCGGCACCACGCCCGGCACCTCGCCCAGCGGGGTCTTCGCGCCGCTCCGCCCGTCCACCCGGGTGACGGTCCGCTCGTCCCGCGAGGAGACCAGCAGATCGCCGCCCGGCAGCGCGGCGAGCCCCCAGGGCGACCGCAGCCCCTCCGTGAGCGTCCCCGCCACCGTCACCCGCCCGTCCCCGGCCGGACGCGCCGACGACGAGGCAGGAGCGGACGAAGGGGCGGCCGAGGCGGGCGGCGAGGTGCCCCGTACACCCGTGTCGGCGTCCGAGGAGCAGCCCGCTGCGAAGACCAGCGCGGCGGCACCCCCCAGGGCCCTCAGCACAGCAGGACGGCTCATGATCCGGTCCCTTCGACGGTACGAGCGTTCGAGCGGCATCCCTTCTCCTCTTGATACACCGCTCGCCCCAATCACGTTCCCGCCTCCGGCCCGCGTTCTCGGAATAGCTCCGGACATCCGGCCGAACCGCAGGTCAGGACCGTGGATACTCCCAGGACTCGCGTGCCGCGGGCAGCGCCGCGAGCTCCGCCAGATCCCCTGCGGTGAGCCGCAGCCCCGCCGCCCCGGCGTTCTCCACCGCCCACCGCTCCCGCTTCGTCCCCGGCACCGGCACCACGTGCCGCCCCTGCGCGAGCACCCACGCCAGCGCCACCTGCGCCGCGGTCACCCCGTCGCCGTGCCGCGCCGCCACCCGGCGCAGCCCGGCCACCAGCGGCTGGTTCGCCGCCATCATCTCGGCCGTGAAGCGCGGATGCCGGGCCCGCGGGTCGTCGGGCTCGAAACCGCCCCCGGGCGTCAGCGTCCCGGTCAGGAAACCGCTGCCCAGCGGCATCGCCGCGAGCATTCCGATCCCGCGCGCCCCGCACCAGGGCAGCAGCCGCGCGAGGGCCTCCGGCGCCCACAGCGACAGCTCCGCCTGGACCGCCGCCACCGGGAACACCTGCTGCACCCGGTCCAGCTGACGGATCGTTCCCTCGTACAGGTCGCCGGTCGCCGAACGCCGGGTCCGCCGCACCCCGACCGCGCTCAGGCCGAGCGCCCGCACCTTGCCCGCGGCCACCAGGCCCGCCATCGCCCCCCAGGTCTCCTCCACCGGCACCTCGGGGTCCGCCCGGTGCAGCAGGTACAGGTCGAGGACGTCCGTCTGGAGGCGCCGCAGCGAGGCGTCGCAGGCCCGGCGCACGTACTCCGGCCGCCCGTTGGCGACCACGTGCCCGTCGCCGACGAGCAGCCCGCACTTCGTCGACACGAAGACGTCCGCCCGGCGCTCCTTCAGCACCCGCCCCAGCAGCAGTTCGTTGGTGAACGGCCCGTACATGTCGGCCGTGTCCAGCAGGCTCACCCCGGCGTCCAGCGCCGCGTGCACCGCCCGCAGCGAGCGGTCGCCCCGCTGCTCCGACCGCCCGTAGGCCCAGTTCATCGGCATGCAGCCGAGGCCGATGGCCCCCACGTCGAGCGCCGTCGCCCCGATAGTCCTGCGCTCCACGTGCCGCTACCCCTCCCTGTGCCGCCCCCCAAAGTAACCAATGGCGTGCGGGATTCTTCGCATAGCCTCCCGGTCATGACACTCGCACCCACCACCGCTGACGTGTGGCTTCCGATCCCCGCCGACGAGATCGACGGGCTGCCCGACCCGGGCGCGTCGGGTCTGAACTACCGCTTCTGGGACGGTGGAACCGACTTCCCGGCCGATCCGGCCGACTGCGCCTTCTACGTCGTCCCGTACATGAAGGGCTCGGCGATCGCGGTCCGGCCGCTCGCCGCGATGACCTCGCTGCGCGTCGTCCAGACCCTCTCCGCCGGCATCGACCACGTCGTCCCCGGGCTCGGCTCGCTCGGCCACGGCGTCTCGGTCTGCAACGCCAAGGGCGTGCACGAGGCCAGCACCGCCGAGCTCACCCTCGCCCTGATCCTCGCCTCCCTGCGCGGCATCCCGCGCTTCGTCCGGGGCCAGGACGCCGAGGAGTGGCGGGACGGCTTCTACCCGGCGCTCGCCGACAAGTCCGTCCTGATCGTCGGGTACGGATCGATCGGCTCGGCGATCGAGGACCGGCTCGCGCCCTTCGAGTGCGCGCGGGTGGCGCGCGTCGCACGCTCCGCGCGCACCACGGCCCGCGGTCCCGTGCACGCCCTCGCCGACCTGCCCGCCCTGCTGCCCGAGGCCGACGTGGTGGTGCTCTCCACCCCGCTCACCCCCGAGACCCGCCACCTCGCCGACGCGGGCTTCCTCGCCCGGATGAAGGACGGGGCGCTGCTCGTCAACGTCGCGCGCGGACCGGTGGTCGACACGAACGCCCTGCTCAAGGAGGTGGAGAGCGGGCGGATCACGGCGGCCTTGGACGTGACCGACCCGGAACCGCTGCCGGCCGGGCATCCGCTGTGGCACGCTCCGGGTGTCCTCGTCACGCCCCATGTCGGCGGATCCACCTCGGCGTTCATGCCGAGGGCGAAACGGCTGATCGCGGCGCAGGTCGGCCGGTTCGCGGCGGGGGAGGAGCTGGTGAACGTCCTCCGCACCACCTGAGGCCGTCCGGTGGCGCGCGCCCCCTCGCGCGCCGCCCGCAAGCCCCTGGCCGTCACGGAGAGTACTCCGCCCCTGTCCCTGAGTGACGGTCCTGGTGTATCGTCCCGGATCGGGGGACTGCGTCGTGTACGGGCTGACGCTGGGGAGCGAAGTGACGGGCCATCAGAATCCGAGGGGGGTGACGGGTGAAGCACGGCCGGAGGACCGACGGTCCCGCGCGACGACGCCGCCTGCCGACCTCCCGCGCCTCGCTGCCGATCTCGCGCGCTCGGTGCCGGACCAGGCAGCGCCCCACCGCGCGGAGCGCCTGGACGGTGTGCCGCCGCACCCGGACGCCGCGGGGCTGCCCCGCGTCCCGGACCCCTGCCCCGACTGCGGCGCCGCGGCGCCACGGCCGGCCGACGCCGTCCCGCCCCGCGAGCGCACCGCACCGGAGCCGGCCGCACCCGCCCGCGCCCGCCTCCGCGCCTCCGTCCCGGAGCCGTACACCCGCGCCCCCCGCGCGCGCGGCGCGCACCCGGGCCCGCACGCGCCCGCCCCGCGCGACGGCGCGGCCGACGGCGCCCCGCGCGACCTCCCGAACCCGCACGCCTTCGGCGGGACGGACGGGGAGGCGGGCGGCTTCGGACACGACGAGGGGCGGGAGGACGCGGTGAGCGGCACCGGCGCGACCGCCGTGATGCGGCGCGGGCCCGCCCCCGCCGGCCCCGGCCTGCCCGGACCCGAGCGGACCGCGCCCGGACCGGAGCGGCCGCCCTCCTGGGCCGGCTCGCTCCTCGCCCAGATCGCCCTCGGCCTGGTCTGCGCCGGCTACACCACCGGCGCCGCCCTCGGCTGGGGATCCCCCCGACTCGCCCTGTTCATGGGCGACTTCGGGCTGAGCGCCGCGGCCTTCACCGCCGCCGTCTCCTGCTTCCTCTACGCCAGGACCGAGCGCGGCGGCACCCGCCCCGCCTGGCTCCTCTTCGCCTTCTCGTCCTTCATGGCGGGCGCCGGAAACGCCGTCTGGGGCTGGTACGAGGTCGTACGCGGCCTGGAGGTCCCCGAGTCCTCCGTCGCCGACCTGTTCTTCTTACTCTTCGCCCCGCCCGCCATCGTCGGTCTCCTCGTCCTGGCCAAGAAGCCCGTCACCCGGGCCGGCTGGGTCTGCCTGGGGCTCGACGCCTGGCTCATCGCCGGCTCCCTGCTGACCCTCTCCTGGAGCCTCGCCCTCGCCCACACCGCCCACTTCCAGGGCGAGTCCGTGGCCCAGGCCGCGCTGTCGCTCGCGTACCCGCTCCTCGACATCGTGCTCGTCAGCATGGTCCTCGCGCTCCACTTCCGGCGCTCCCACGGCAACCGCTCGGCGGTCAACACCGCGATCGCCGCCCTCGCCCTCACCGTGCTCTGCGACGCCCTCTTCACCTCGCCGCTGCTGCGCGCCAACTACGTCTCCGGCCAGCTGCTCGACGCCGGCTGGTTCGCCGGCTCGCTGCTGCTGGCCTACGCCCCCTGGGGCGTCCGCCGGCCGCCGGAGACCGCCGCCGTCCGGGGCCCCGGGCTGCCCAGCAGGCCCATCGCCGGGTCGCTCGCCGCCCTCACCCCGTACCTCGCCGCCGCCGTCTGCACCCTCGGGATCCTGTACAACGTGGTCGAGGGCCGCCGGGTCGACCGCGTCGTCGTCCTCACCGGCTGCGCCGTCGTCCTCGCCCTCGTCGTCCGCCAGGGCATCATGCTCATCGACAACATCGCCCTCACCCACGAACTGGCCCAGAAGGAGAACCACTTCAGGTCGCTCGTGCAGGGCTCCAGCGACGTCATCATGATCGCCGCGCCCAGCGGTGTGCTGCGGTACGTCAGCCCCGCCGCCAGCGGGGTCTACGGGCGCGACGCCGAGGAGCTGATCGGCTCCGAACTGGCCGCGCTCATCCACCCCGAGGACCTCGGCGCCGTCGTCCACGAGGTGCGCCGCTTCCTCGCCGCCTCGCCCGCCGAGGAGCCCACCACCCGGATCGAGTGCCGCTTCCGCTCCGGCGACGGGGACTGGCTGAACGTCGAGTCCACCGTCAACCGGCACCAGGGCGGCCTGATCTTCAACAGCCGTGACGTCACCGAACGGGTCCGGCTCCAGGCCCAGTTGCAGCACAACGCCGAGCACGACCCGCTCACCGACCTGCCCAACCGCGCGCTCTTCACCCGCCGCGTCGGACAGGCCCTCGGCGGCCGCCGCTCCTCCGACCCCGGCACCGCCGTGCTCTTCATCGACCTCGACGGCTTCAAGGCGGTCAACGACCGGCTCGGCCACCAGGCAGGCGACGACCTGCTGATCCAGGCCGCCCGCCGCCTCCAGGAGGCGGTACGGGCCGGGGACACCGCCGCCCGGCTCGGCGGCGACGAGTTCGCCGCCCTCATCCTCGGCGACGGCCTGCGCGACCGGGCCGCCCGGGAGGCCCAGGTCCAGGAGATCGCCGACCGGCTCCGGCTCACCCTCTCCCGCCCCTACCGCGTCGACGGGGGCAACGAGGTCCGGGTCGCCGCCTCCATCGGCGTCGCCTTCGCCGAGCCCGGCATCGGCGCCGGGGACCTGCTGCGCAACGCGGACCTCGCCATGTACCGGGCCAAGGCGGGCGGCAAGGACCGGGTCGAGCTGTACGTGCCCCAGATGCAGGCCGAGGTCGTCCGGCGCACCGAGCTGGCCGCCCGGCTGCGCAGCGCGCTCCACGACGGCGAGTTCGCCCTGCTCCACCAGCCCGTCGTGGACCTCGCCACCGGCCGGATCTCCGCCGTCAGCGCGCAGGCCCGCTGGCGCTCCGCCCAGGGCATCCTCTTCACCCCCGCGGAGTACCTGCGGGTCACCGACGACGGCGAGCGCACCGCCGAGCTGGGCCGCTGGCTCCTGGAGGAGGCGGTCGAGCAGGCCGCCGAGCGGGCCGGCAGCGGCCACCGCACCCCGGTGACCATCCGGCTCGCCGCCCGCCGCCTCCTCGACCGCTCGGTGCCGCTGGGCTCCGTCGAGGCCCTGCTGACCCGGCACGGGCTGCCCTCCGGCTCGCTCGTCATCGAGCTGGCCGACACCGACCACCGGATCCCCCTCGACGAGCTGGAGCAGCGGCTGGTCTCGCTGCGCCGGCTGGGCGTGCGGATCGCCCTCGACGGATTCGGCAGCGGACACGTCGCCGTCCACGCGCTCAGGCGCCTCCCCATCGACATACTGAAACTGGACAGAGGTCTCGTCGAAGGCGTGGTCGAATCCGCCCGGCTCCGCAAGATCACAAGTGGGGTGCTCCGTATCGCCGGGGAGCTGGGCATGCAGACCGTCGCCGAGGGCGTCGACGTCCCCGAGCAGGTGCTGGCCCTGCGGGCCATGGGCTGCCGGCACGCGCAGGGCATGGCCTTCTCGGGCCCGCTCGACGAGTACCGGCTCCGGCGCGCCCTCGTCCGGGGCGACTATCCGCTGCCCGGAGCCGTCTCCGTACCGGCCGGGACGGGCCCGGAGACGCGGCGGAATCCATCCCCCGATCAGCTCACATGATGAGACGCGTGTCCCACCCACTTGACAGTGGCGAGGCCCGAGAGGGAGGGTCAGTGCCATGCGCACCCGAATTCTCGTACTTGGACAGCGCGTCGGCTGAGGCCGGGCCCCATCAGGCCCGCTGAGAACCACCCGACGCGCTCCCCTCGCTTGCCCTCCGGCACGAGGGGTTTTTTGTTGCACCGGTTCTCCTGGAAGTCGACGCAAAACCCCGTAAAACACCTCGCAAAAAACCCTCTGCTTCGAGAAGAGATGCTGATGACCGAGCAGGCCACCGGGCACCATCCGCAGCCGCGGCCCCGCAGCGGCGCGACGCCCGCCACCACCGTCGAGCACGTCACGGGTGCGCAGTCCCTCATCCGTTCTCTCGAAGAGGTGGGCGCGGACACCGTCTTCGGCATTCCGGGCGGCGCGATCCTCCCGGCGTACGACCCGATGATGGACTCCAAGAAGGTCCGGCACGTCCTGGTCCGCCACGAGCAGGGCGCCGGCCACGCGGCCACCGGCTACGCCCAGGCCACTGGCAAGGTCGGCGTCTGCATGGCGACCTCCGGCCCCGGCGCGACCAACCTGGTCACCCCGATCGCCGACGCCCACATGGACTCCGTCCCGATGGTCGCGATCACCGGCCAGGTCGCCTCGAAGGCGATCGGCACGGACGCCTTCCAGGAGGCGGACATCTGCGGCATCACCATGCCGATCACCAAGCACAACTTCCTGGTCACCAAGGCCGAGGACATCCCGCGGACCATCGCCGAGGCGTTCCACATCGCCTCCACCGGCCGCCCCGGCCCGGTCCTGGTCGACATCGCCAAGGACGCCCTCCAGGCGAAGACCACCTTCTCCTGGCCGCCGCAGACCGAGCTGCCCGGCTACCGCCCGGTCACCAAGCCGCACGCCAAGCAGATCCGCGAGGCCGCGAAGCTGATCGCCGCCGCCAAGCGCCCGGTCCTGTACGTCGGCGGCGGTGTCATCAAGTCCGGCGCCACGGCCGAGCTGAAGGTCCTCGCCGAGCTGACCGGCGCCCCGGTCACCACCACCCTGATGGCCCTCGGCGCCTTCCCCGACAGCCACCCGCAGCACGTCGGCATGCCCGGCATGCACGGCGCCGTCACCGCCGTCACCGCGCTCCAGAAGGCCGACCTGATCGTCGCCCTCGGCGCCCGCTTCGACGACCGCGTCACCGGCAAGCTCGACAGCTTCGCCCCGTACGCCAAGATCGTCCACGCCGACATCGACCCGGCCGAGATCGGCAAGAACCGCGCCGCCGACGTCCCGATCGTCGGTGACGCCCGCGAGGTCATCGCCGACCTGGTCCAGGCCGTCCAGGCCGAGCACAGCGAGGGCAACAAGGGCGACTACTCCGCCTGGTGGTCCGACCTGAACCGCTGGCGCGAGACCTACCCGCTCGGCTACGACCTGCCGGAGGACGGCAGCCTCTCGCCGCAGCAGGTCATCCAGCGCATCGGCCAGCTGGCCCCCGAGGGCACGATCTTCGCGGCCGGCGTCGGCCAGCACCAGATGTGGGCCGCCCACTTCATCGACTACGAGAAGCCGGCCACCTGGCTGAACTCCGGCGGCGCCGGGACCATGGGCTACGCCGTCCCGGCCGCCATGGGCGCCAAGGCCGGCATGCCCGACCGCGCGGTCTGGGCGATCGACGGCGACGGCTGTTTCCAGATGACGAACCAGGAGCTCACCACCTGCGCCCTGAACAACATCCCGATCAAGGTCGCCATCATCAACAACGGCGCCCTCGGGATGGTCCGCCAGTGGCAGACCCTCTTCTACAACCAGCGCTACTCCAACACGGTCCTGCACTCCGGCCCGGACGACGTCAACCCGGAGGCCAAGGGCACCCGCGTCCCGGACTTCGTGAAGCTGTCCGAGGCCATGGGCTGCGTCGCCCTGCGCTGCGAGGACCCGGCCGACCTCGACAAGGTCATCGCCGAGGCGAACGCCATCGACGACCGGCCCGTCGTCATCGACTTCATCGTCCACGAGGACGCCCAGGTCTGGCCGATGGTCGCCGCCGGCACCTCCAACGACGAGGTCATGGCCGCCCGGGGCGTCCGCCCCGACTTCGGCGACGGCGAAGACGACTGAGCAGCGACGAGCCACAGGGAAGAGACCCACACACCATGTCCAAGCACACGCTCTCCGTCCTGGTCGAGAACACGCCCGGCATCCTCGCCCGGATCGCCGCCCTGTTCTCCCGCCGCGGCTTCAACATCGACTCCCTCGCCGTCGGCGTCACCGAGCACCCCGACATCAGCCGCATCACCATCGTGGTCAACGTCGAGGACCTGCCCCTGGAGCAGGTGACCAAGCAGCTCAACAAGCTGGTCAACGTCCTGAAGATCGTCGAACTCGAGCCCAGCGCCGCGATCCAGCGCGAGCTCGTCCTGGTGAAGGTCCGCGCCGACAACGAGACCCGCTCCCAGATCGTCGAGATCGTCAAGCTCTTCCGCGCCAAGACCGTCGACGTCTCGCCCGAGGCCGTCACCATCGAGGCCACCGGTTCGAGCGACAAGCTGGACGCCATGCTCAAGATGCTGGAGCAGTTCGGCATCAAGGAGCTCGTCCAGTCGGGCACCATCGCCATAGGGCGTGGCGCCCGGTCCATCACCGACCGGTCCCTGCGGGCACTCGACCGCAGCGCCTGAGCGTCACCGGACGTCGACCGCCGGTCCGCCCGGCGGTCCGACTGACGAGACCAGAGAACTTCCCTTCCGCTCCCCGCCGTACGGTGGGACGCAACACCAGCACCTCAAGGAGATTTCCAGTGGCCGAGCTGTTCTACGACGCCGATGCCGACCTCTCGATCATCCAGGGCCGCAAGGTCGCGGTGATCGGTTACGGCAGCCAGGGCCACGCCCACGCGCTGTCGCTGCGCGACTCGGGTGTCGACGTCCGCGTCGGTCTGCACGAGGGCTCGAAGTCCAAGGCCAAGGCCGAGGAGCAGGGCCTGCGCGTGGTCACCCCCGCCGAGGCCGCGGCCGAGGCCGACCTCATCATGATCCTGATCCCGGACCCGATCCAGGCCAAGGTCTACGAGGAGTCCATCGCCCCGAACCTGAAGGACGGCGACGCGCTGTTCTTCGCCCACGGCTTCAACGTCCGCTTCGGCTTCATCAAGCCCCCGGCCGGCGTCGACGTCGCCCTGGTCGCCCCGAAGGGCCCGGGCCACCTGGTCCGCCGTCAGTACGAGGAGGGCCGCGGCGTCCCCGCGATCGCCGCCGTCGAGCAGGACGCCACCGGCAACGCGTTCGCGCTGGCCCTGTCGTACGCGAAGGCGATCGGCGGCACCCGCGCCGGCGTCATCAAGACCACCTTCACCGAGGAGACCGAGACCGACCTCTTCGGCGAGCAGGCCGTCCTCTGCGGTGGCGCCTCCGCGCTCGTCAAGGCGGGCTTCGAGACCCTGGTCGAGGCCGGCTACCAGCCGGAGATCGCCTACTTCGAGTGCCTCCACGAGCTGAAGCTGATCGTGGACCTCATGTACGAGGGCGGCCTGGAGAAGATGCGCTGGTCCGTCTCCGAGACCGCCGAGTGGGGCGACTACATCACCGGCCCGCGCGTCATCACCGCCGACACCAAGGCCGAGATGAAGAAGGTCCTCACCGAGATCCAGGACGGCACCTTCGCCAAGAACTGGATGGACGAGTACCACGGCGGCCTGAAGAAGTACAACGAGTACAAGACCCAGGACGAGAAGCACCTCCTGGAGACCACCGGCAAGGAGCTGCGCAAGCTCATGAGCTGGGTGAACGACGAGGAGGCGTAAGCCTCTCGGCGCGGGGGGCGGCCCCCACGCCCGCCCCCCCCCCCCGGCGAGGTCCCCCCCCCCCCACCCCCCCCCGGGGTAGCGAC
>NZ_JBHYKM010000005.1:139354-141372 GCF_042741435.1 Streptomyces sp. NPDC058955
TTCTTGCGCTCCCCCAATTTTTTGGGGGGTTTCCCGGTGTGCGCGGCGCACCCCCCGGGGGGGGGGGCCCCCCCCCCCCCCCCCCCCCCGCGCCGCGTCCTTGGACACCCCGTCCAACCACGGACGGGTGATCCTTCCAACGAGGCGCACGAGGTGCGCCGATGCGGCACTACACTGCTCAACAACATCGCGTCTGGCCCACAGCGTCGTGCGCTTTCACGCGGCAAGCCCCCTCCACCGCCTGCGGCCGTCGGGACGGCCGTCCGCACTGCCTCTGTGAGGACTCACGTGAGCTCGAAACCTGTCGTACTCATCGCTGAAGAGCTGTCGCCCGCCACCGTCGACGCGCTGGGCCCGGACTTCGAGATCCGGCACTGCGACGGCGCCGACCGCGCCGAGCTGCTCCCCGCGATCGCCGACGTCGACGCCATCCTCGTCCGCTCGGCCACCAAGGTCGACGCGGAGGCCATCGCCGCCGCCAAGAAGCTGCGGGTCGTCGCCCGCGCCGGCGTCGGCCTGGACAACGTGGACGTCTCCGCCGCCACCAAGGCCGGCGTGATGGTCGTGAACGCCCCGACCTCCAACATCGTCACCGCCGCCGAGCTCGCGTGCGGTCTGCTCGTCGCCACCGCGCGCAACATCCCGCAGGCCAACACCGCGCTGAAGAACGGCGAGTGGAAGCGCTCCAAGTACACCGGCGTCGAGCTCAGCGAGAAGACCCTCGGTGTCGTCGGCCTCGGCCGCATCGGCGTCCTGGTCGCCCAGCGCATGTCCGCCTTCGGCATGAAGATCGTCGCGTACGACCCCTACGTGCAGCCGGCCCGCGCCGCCCAGATGGGGGTGAAGCTGCTGGCCCTGGACGAGCTCCTGGAGGTCGCCGACTTCATCACCGTCCACCTGCCGAAGACCCCCGAGACCGTCGGTCTCATCGGTGACGAGGCGCTGCACAAGGTCAAGCCGAGCGTCCGCATCGTCAACGCGGCCCGCGGCGGCATCGTCGACGAGGCCGCGCTGTACTCGGCCATCAAGGAGGGCCGGGTCGCCGGCGCCGGCCTCGACGTGTACGCGAAGGAGCCCTGCACGGACTCCCCGCTCTTCGAGCTCGACCAGGTCGTCTGCACCCCGCACCTCGGCGCCTCCACCGACGAGGCCCAGGAGAAGGCCGGCATCGCCGTCGCCAGGTCCGTGCGCCTCGCGCTCGCCGGCGAGCTGGTCCCGGACGCGGTCAACGTCCAGGGCGGCGTCATCGCCGAGGACGTGAAGCCGGGTCTGCCGCTCGCCGAGAAGCTCGGCCGCATCTTCACCGCCCTCGCGGGCGAGGTCGCGGCCCGCCTCGACGTCGAGGTGTACGGCGAGATCACCCAGCACGACGTCAAGGTGCTCGAACTCTCCGCGCTCAAGGGCGTGTTCGAGGACGTGGTCGACGAGACCGTGTCGTACGTGAACGCGCCGCTCTTCGCGCAGGAGCGCGGTGTCGAGGTCCGCCTCACCACCAGCTCCGAGTCGCCCGACCACCGCAACGTGGTCACCGTGCGCGGCACGCTCTCCAGCGGCGAGGAGGTCGCCGTCTCCGGCACCCTGGCCGGCCCCAAGCACCTCCAGAAGATCGTCGCCGTCGGCGACTACGACGTGGACCTCGCGCTCGCCGACCACATGGTGGTGCTGCGCTACGAGGACCGTCCCGGCGTCGTCGGCACCGTCGGCCGGATCCTCGGCGAGGCCGGTCTGAACATCGCCGGCATGCAGGTCTCCCGCACGGAGGAGGGCGGCGAGGCCCTCGTCGTGCTCACCGTGGACGACACCGTCCCGGCGGCCGTCATCGCGGAGATCGCCACGGAGATCGGCGCCACCTCGGCCCGCTCGGTCAACCTGGTCTGAGTCCCTCCCGAAACCACCCGCACCCCGGCGCCCCGCGGGGGGGGGGGGGGCCGGGGGGGGGGGGGGGGGGGGCCCGGACGGGCGGGGGGGGGGTGGTGGGCGGGGGCGCCGCCCGCGGGGGCCGCCCGCGGGCCGCGGCG
>NZ_JBHYKM010000005.1:141382-160314 GCF_042741435.1 Streptomyces sp. NPDC058955
GTCTCACCGCCCTCTCCCAGATCATCCTCGCCGCCTTGTTCGCCCCCCCCGCGCCCGGCCCCCTACCCCGGGTCCAGGGCGCGGGGTTGGCCCGCCCCCCCCCCGCGGGCCCCCGGGGTGCGGCGCGTTCCGGGGACCGTCAGAGCCGGGCGGTCTTCAGGGCCATGTGCAGCAGCAGGCGGTCCTCGCCGGCGTCCAGGTCGAGGCCGGTGAGCTGCTCGACCCGGGAGAGCCGGTAGTAGAGGGTCTGCCGGTGGATGCCGAGCGCCGCCGCCGCACGGCCCGCCTGGCCCGCGTGGTCGAGGAACACCTCGGCCGTGCGGGCCAGTTCGGTGTGCGCGGGGGCGAGCAGCGTCCGTACCGCCGGATCGGGCTCGGCCTGCGGGAGGGCGGTGAGCAGCCGGTAGGCGCCGAGCCCGGCCCAGTGGGCGAGCGGGCCGAGCCGGGGCTGGGCGTGCGCGGCGCGCGCCGAGGCGGTCGCCTCGCGCCAGCAGAGGTCGAGCTCTCCGAGGCCCCGCCGGGGCGCCGCGACCCCGGCGACGGCGGCCGGGCCCGCCGCTCCGCGCAGCCGCTCGGCGGCGGTGGTGGCGGGGGAGAGGTTGTCGGCCGACCGCAGCCGGACCAGCACGGCGAGCGCCCGCTGCGGGCCCGGCCCGGGGGCGTACCCGCCGTCGGACGCCGCGCCGGGGGTGGATCCGGGCCCGGACGCCGGGCCGCGGCCGGGGCTCCCGCCGCCGGGGGTCGTGTCCGGGTCGCCGCCGGCGCGGGCCGGGGCGGTGGCGTACGGGCCGGCCGGGCCGTGCCAGGGGAGGGCGCAGACGGCGGCGGCGCCGGGGACCGTACGGGGGGAGGGGGAGTCCTCGCCGGTCCAGGGGGCGACGCAGACCAGGGCGTGCAGGCCCTCCGCGTCCGGGCCGAGGGCGGTGCGGAGGGCGGCGACGGCCATGTCGTACTGCCAGCCGCGCTCCGCCGTGAGGGCGGCCCGCAGCTCGCGGGAGAGGTCGGCGCCGGCCCGTTCCTCGTCGGCGAGCAGCTCGCCGATTCGGGCGGCGACGTCCATCGCGGCCGTCAGCTGTTCGTGCGAGGGGCCCGGCTCGGCGTCGAGCAGCCAGACGTACCCGAGGACCACACCCCGATGGCGTACGGGGAGGCAGATCCGGTCGCGGAAGACGCCGGCGTCCGGCGCGGCCGGGATGCGGACGGGGCCGGTGGCCCGGGTGATGCCGAAGCCCTCGAACCAGGCGCGGACCGCCGGGGTGGACTTCCGGGTCAGGATCGAGCGGGTGCGGACCGGGTCCATGGCGCTGTCGTCGTCGCTGTCGTGGGCCCCGAAGGCGATCAGCCCGAAATCGCGGTTCTCCAGGGTCGCGGGGGCGCCGAGCAGCGCCGAGATCTCGTCCACCAGCTCCTGGTAATCGCCCTTCACGGGGCCATTCTCGCACCCGCCGTCCGGTTGCTTCAGACAGATGTCTGAGGGCGTGCTCACGGATGCGTGACAGCTGTAGATGGCGCAGGATCGGAGCGATCCTTAGGTTTCACGGTGGTTACCCGTGCTGTTCCCGGTTCGTACCCCTGCGACCGGTAATGGCCCCGTTCTTCCTCGCCCCTTTGGAGGTGCCCCGTGCTGGGTCCCGTGATCCTCGCCGCGTCGCGCAGCGACAAGATGCGCCGTCTCGTGTCGGCCGCGCCCGGGACCAAGCAGGTCGTGGCGCGCTTCATCGCCGGCGAGATCGTGGACGACGTCGTCCCGATCGTCCGTGACCTGACCGCCCGCGGCCTGGAGGTCACCCTCGACGTCGTCGGCGAGGACATCACCACCGTCGAGCAGTCCTACGCCGCCCGGGACGCCTACCTGGAGCTGATCGGCCGCCTCAAGGAGCTGGGCCTCGGCGAGCGCGCCGAGATGTCCGTCAAGCTGTCGATGTTCGGCCAGTCCCTGGAGGACGGGCACGAGCTGGCGCTCGCCAACGTGCGCCCGGTCGTCGCGGCCGCCGCCGAGATCGGCACCACGGTCACCCTGGACGCCGAGGACCACACCACCCTCGACTCGATGTTCGCCATCCACGAGGAGCTGCGGAAGGACTTCCCGCAGACCGGCTGCGTCATCCAGGCCTACCTCTTCCGCACCGAGGAGGACGCCCGCCGCCTCGCCGCGAACGGCTCCCGGGTGCGGATCGTGAAGGGCGCCTACAAGGAGCCCGCCGAGGTCGCCATCCAGGACAAGCCCGAGATCGACAAGGCGTACGTCCGGATCATGAAGATCCTGATGGACGGCGAGGGCTACCCGATGATCGGCTCGCACGACCCGCGGCTGATCTCCATCGGCCAGGAGCTGGCCCGCCGCGCCGGCCGCAAGCTGGACGAGTACGAGTTCCAGATGCTGTACGGCATCCGCTCCGAGGAGCAGAACCGGCTCGCCGCCGAGGGCCACCGCATGCGCGTCTACACCGCGTACGGCACCGACTGGTACGGCTACTTCATGCGCCGCCTCGCGGAGAAGCCGGCCAACCTGCTCTTCTTCGTCCGCTCCATCCTGACCAAGGGCTGAGCCCACCTACCCCTCTTTGAAGGAGTCAAGAGCCTCATGGACGCTGTGACCCAGGTCCCCGCTCCCGTCAACGAGCCGGTGCACGGCTACGCCCCCGGTTCGCCCGAGCGCGCCCGGCTGGAGGCCAAGCTCAAGGAGCTGGCCGACAACCCGCGCGAGCTGCCGATGACCATCGGCGGCGAGAAGCGCATGGGCGGCGGCGACGAGTTCAAGGTCGTCCAGCCGCACAACCACAAGGCCGTCATCGGCACCTTCCGCGGCGCCACCCAGCAGGACGCCCAGGACGCCATCGACGCCGCCCTGGCCGCCGCGCCGGCCTGGCGCGCCATGTCCTTCGACGACCGCGCCGCGATCATCCTGCGCGCCGCCGAGCTGCTCGCCGGCCCGTGGCGCGAGACGCTGGCCGCGTCCACCATGCTCGGCCAGTCGAAGACCGCCCAGCAGGCCGAGATCGACACCCCGTGCGAGCTCGTCGACTTCTGGCGCTTCAACGTGGCGTACGCCCGCCAGATCCTCGCCGAGCAGCCGCCGGCCAACTCCCCGGGCGTGTGGAACCGACTGGACCACCGCCCGCTGGAGGGCTTCGTCTACGCGATCACGCCGTTCAACTTCACGGCCATCGCGGGCAACCTGCCCACCGCCCCCGCCCTCATGGGCAACGTGGTGGTCTGGAAGCCGTCCCCGACGCAGACCCACTCCGCCGTGCTCCTCATGGAGCTCCTGGAGGAGGCCGGCCTGCCGAAGGGCGTCATCAACCTGGTGACCGGCGACGGCATCGCCGTCTCCGAGGTGGCCCTGAACCACCGCGACCTGGCCGGCATCCACTTCACCGGCTCGACCCGCACCTTCCAGCACCTGTGGAAGACGGTCGGCACCAACATCGAGAAGTACCGCTCGTACCCGCGGATCGTCGGCGAGACCGGCGGCAAGGACTTCGTCGTCGCCCACCCCAGCGCCGACCGTGCCGTCCTGAAGACCGCGCTGACCCGTGGCTCCTTCGAGTTCCAGGGCCAGAAGTGTTCCGCTTCCTCGCGGGCGTACATCCCGGCCTCCATCTGGAACGACGGCTTCAAGGAGGAGTTCGCGGCCGAGGTCGACGGCATCAAGATGGGTGACGTCACCGACCTGTCGAACTTCATCGGTGCCGTCATCGACGACCGCTCGTTCGCGAAGAACAAGGCGGCGATCGACCGTGCGTCCTCCGACCCGAGCTGCACGATCGTCGCCGGCGGCACCTACGACGACTCGGAGGGCTACTTCGTCCGTCCGACCGTCATCGAGTGCACCGACCCGGAGAACGAGGTCTTCAAGGCCGAGTACTTCGGTCCGATCCTCGCGGTGTACGTGTACGACGACAGCTCCGCCGAGAAGTACGACGAGATGCTGGAGCAGATGGAGTCGGTCTCCGACTACGCGCTGACCGGCGCCGTCATCTCCAACGACCGCGCCGCCGCCGCGCACACGATGGAGAAGCTCCGCTTCGCCGCGGGCAACTTCTACATCAACGACAAGTCGACCGGCGCCGTCGTCGGCCAGCAGCCCTTCGGCGGCGGCCGTGCCTCGGGTACGAACGACAAGGCCGGCGCCCCGCAGAACCTGATGCGCTGGACGCTGACCCGCGCCATCAAGGAGACGCTGGTCCCGCCGACCGAGTACGGCTACCCGCACATGGGCTGAGGCCCGCCCGCCGCGTGAGCGGCCCCTGATCACCGCCCCCCTCCCCGGTCCCCCCAGGCCGGGGTCGGGGGCGGTATTCATTCCCCCGCAGCGTTCATTCCCCCCACGGCGTTCATCCGCCCACGGTGCGGCGCAGGAAGTCGCCGATCAGCTCGGCGACGCGCGGTGCGTGGGTCTCCAGGGCGAAGTGGCCGGTGGGGAGGAGGTGGATCTCGGCGTCCGGGAGGTCGCGGCGGAACGCCTCGGCGCCGGCCGGGACGAAGACCTCGTCGCCCTCGCCCCAGACGGCGAGGAGCGGGACCCGGGAGGTGCGGAACCACTCCTGGAAGGCGGGGTAGAGGGCGAAGTTGGAGCCGTAGTCGGCGATCAGGCCGAGCTGGATCGCGTCCTGGCCCTCGCGGGCCATCAGGGCGGCGTCGTGGTGCCAGGCATCGGGGCTGAGGAGGTCGCGGTACGCGGCGGGGACGCCGGTCTCGTACTGCCACCGGATGCCGTCGAGGGAGCGGATGGCGCGGACCGGGGCCTCGGTCTCGGGGGTGCGTTCCTCGATGAGGGCGAGGACGGGGGCCCATGCCTCGGCGCCGAGGCCCTCCTCGTAGGCGTTGCCGTTCTGGGTGACGACCGCGGTGATCCGTTCGGGGTGGGCGAGGGCGAGGCGCAGGCCGATGGGGGCGCCGTAGTCCTGGATGTAGAGCGCGAAGCGGTCGAGGCCGAGTGCCTCGGTGAACTCCGCGGTGAGGGCGGCCAGTTCGGCGAACGTGTAGGGGAAGGCGTCGGCGGCCGGCGCGGCGCTGCGGCCGAAGCCCAGGTGGTCGGGGGCGATCAGCCGGTAGCGGTCGGCGAGGAGCGGGATCAGGTCGCGGAACATGTGCGAGCTGGTCGGGAAGCCGTGCAGCAGGAGGAGGACGGGGGCGTCGGCCGGTCCCGCCTCGCGGTAGAAGATCTCGTGGCCGCGGACGGTGACGGTGCGGTGGTGGGTGGGCAGCACGGACATGGTCTCTAACCCCTCAACGGTTCGTCATCGGTTACGAGGGGGATTCGATCAGGCCATGTCTAACCTGTCAAGATTCCATGAATAGTTAGGCTTGAGTGGGAGGGTGGGGGGATGACCGTCAGGACCGCACCCACCCATCAAGTCGGCGCCGAACGGCTGGCGGCCGTCCGCGCCCTCCTCGACGCCGCCTTCGACGGCGACTTCTCCGCCGAGGACTGGGACCACACACTCGGCGGCGTGCACGCCTGGATCGAGGACGCGGCGGGGCTCGTCGCCCACGGAGCCGTCGTCCAGCGCCGGGTGCTGCACCGCGGCAGCTCGTACCGGATCGGCTACGTGGAGGGCGTCGCCGTCCGGGCCGACGCGCGGCGCCGGGGTCACGGCGGGGCCGTCATGGACGCCCTGGAGCGGGTCGTCGACGGCACCCACCGCTTCGGCGCGCTCTCCGCCTCCGACGAGGGCGCGGCGCTCTACCGGGCGCGCGGCTGGCGGCTCTGGGGCGGACGGATCGAGGCGCTCGGGCCGGACGGCACCGTCCCCCTGCCCGAGGAGGAGGGCGGCGTCTTCGTCCGCCCGGCCGGCGGGCTCGCACTGCCCGATCCGGGCGCCCCGCTGGTCTTCGACTGGCGCGACGGCGACCTCGTCTGAGCCGCCGCCCCCGCCCGCGAGGCCGGACAGCCGTGGCGAGAGCCTGACCGAGCGGAGCGGGTCGTCTCAGATAGTAGGAAGTCCGAGTAACTGTGGAGACAGATCAGGGGAGCTGCCCTAGCTTTGTAGGAGCCGAACGTCTCGCTTCATCAGCGAACGGCGGACGAGAGCGCCACGCCCCTGTGCAGGCAACCCCTGCGGCGGCGCTCCCCGCCCCTTCCGGCGCCTTCGATCACCACTGATCTCCGCACGTCCGGATCACCACTGATCTCAAGGAGTCGATCCCTCATGGCCGCTCAGACCGCCCCCCGCGTCCGCCACTCCGCCACCCGCCCCAGCGACGAGGCCCGGCAGAACGCCGCCGCCGCCCTCCAGCGCGCCCTCGACCGCCGCGACAACGGCGGCTCCACCGGTCACTGACCGGACCCCGACGACTGTCCGTTCGTCCACATGGTGGACGATGCGTGTCAGACGATGGGACGAAGAGTAGGGTGCCGCCATGTCTCACAGCATCAATCTCGCAGTCATTCCCGGCGACGGCATCGGCCAGGAGGTCGTGGCCCAGGGCCTCAAGGTCCTCGCGGCCGTGCTTCCGCAGGACGTGAAGCTGGAGACCGAGGAGTACGACTTCGGCGCCCGGCGCTACCACGCCACCGGTGAGACCCTCACCGACGCCGACCTCGCCTCCCTCAAGAAGCACGACGCCATCCTGCTCGGCGCGATCGGCGACCCGTCGGTCCCGTCCGGCGTCCTGGAGCGCGGCTTCCTCCTGAAGCTGCGCTTCGCCTTCGACCACCACGTCAACCTGCGCCCCTCGAAGCTGCTCCCCGGCGTCGCGACCCCGCTCGCCGGCCAGCCCGCGATCGACTTCGTCGTGGTCCGCGAGGGCACCGAGGGCCCGTACACGGGCAACGGCGGCACCATCCGCAAGGGCACCCCGCACGAGGTCGCCACCGAGGTCTCCGTCAACACCGCCTTCGGTGTCGAGCGCGTGGTCCGGGACGCCTTCGCCCGCGCCCAGGCACGCCCGCGCAAGAAGCTGACGCTGGTCCACAAGAACAACGTGCTGACCTTCGCCGGCCACCTCTGGACCGACACCTTCCACAAGGTCGCCCAGGAGTTCCCCGAGGTCACCACCGACTACCTGCACGTCGACGCCGCGACGATCTTCCTCGTCACCGACCCGGCCCGCTTCGACGTGATCGTCACCGACAACCTCTTCGGCGACATCATCACCGACCTCGCCGCGGCCGTCTCCGGCGGCATCGGCGTCGCCGCCTCGGGCAACATCAACCCGAGCCGCGACTTCCCGTCCATGTTCGAGCCGGTCCACGGCTCCGCGCCGGACATCGCGGGCCAGGGCAAGGCCGACCCCACGGCCACCGTCCTCTCCGTCGCCCTCCTGCTGCGCCACCTCGGCTACGAGGCCGAGGCCGCCCGGGTCGAGGCGGCCGTCGAGGCCGACCTCACCGAGCGGGGAACCGCCGGGAAGGCGGCCCGCACGACGGACGAGATCGGCGACGCGCTCGCCGCGCGAGTAGCGAGCTGACCCGCGCGCCCCACTGACATCACGGAGCAGCCGCCGGGTCGTACCGACACCCGGCGGCTGCTTCGTCGTACGCGGCCACCGGGGTGCCGGACCCCCTACCCTCCCCCTCACAGGACCGCGCTCACCCGCGCCGCGTACACCCGTTTCGTCCACCGGTTCCGCCGGGCGATAATCGAACGTGGGGCCGCGGCATGCGGGCACGCCGTGGGCGCGGTCCGACCCACACAACCGGTGAAGGACACGCACTCATGACGAAGCCCACCATCGAGCTCAAGCCCTCCTCCAGCCCGCTGTCCACGGCGGAGCGCGAGGCGATCCTGGCCAACCCGGGATTCGGCCGCCACTTCACCGACCACATGGTCACCGTCCGCTGGACGGAGGGCCGCGGCTGGCACGACGGCGAGCTCGTGCCGTACGGCCCGCTCTCCCTCGACCCGGCGACCAACGTCCTCCACTACGCCCAGGAGATCTTCGAGGGCCTGAAGGCGTACCGCCGCCCCGACGGCTCCGTCGCCTCCTTCCGCCCGGACGCCAACGCCCGCCGCTTCCAGCGCTCCGCGCACCGCCTCGGCATGCCCGAGCTGCCGGTCGAGACCTTCATCGAGGCGTGCGACGCGCTGGTCCGCCAGGACGAGGCGTGGGTCCCGGAGCACGGCGGCGAGGCCTCCCTCTACCTGCGCCCGTTCATGATCGCGACCGAGGTCGGCCTGGGCGTCCGCCCGGCCAACGAGTACCTCTTCGTCGTCATCGCCTCCCCGGCCGGCCCGTACTTCCCCGGCGGCGTCAAGCCGGTCTCCATCTGGGCCTCCGAGGACCGCGTCCGCGCCGTCCCCGGCGGCATGGGCGACGCCAAGACCGGCGGCAACTACGCGGCCTCCCTGCTCGCGCAGGCCGAGGCGGCGGCCAAGGGCTGCGACCAGGTCTGCTACCTCGACGCGGTCGAGCACAAGTGGGTCGAGGAGCTCGGCGGCATGAACCTGTACTTCGTGTACGGGGCTGCGTCCGATGGAAAGCCGAAGATCGTCACCCCGACCCTCACCGGCTCGATCCTGGAGGGCATCACCCGCGACTCCCTCCTCAAGCTCGCCGCCGACCTCGGCCACGAGGTGGAGGAGGCCCGCGTCTCCATCGACCAGTGGCAGGCCGACACCGCGGACGGCACTCTCACCGAGGTCTTCGCCTGCGGCACCGCCGCCGTCATCACCCCGGTCGGCACGGTCAAGTCCGCCCGGGGCGAGTGGCAGCAGTCGGGCGGCGAGCCCGGCGAGGTCACGATGAAGCTGCGCGAGGCGCTGCTCGCCATCCAGACCGGCAAGGCCGAGGACGTCCACGGCTGGATGCACGAGCTCGGCAAGTAGTCACTCCCTCGCCGCCAGGGCTTCCGGGGCCGTCGTCACGGTCCCGGGAGCCCCGCGCGGCGTCAGGACGGCGTACAGCGCGCCGCCCACGACTCCCGAGAGCACGAAGCTGCAGTCGATCCCGCCGGTCAGGGCCAGCAGCGGACCCTCGTACAGCGGGGTCGACACCGCCGCCAGGCCCACCGCCGCGCCGAGCGCCCAGGAGAGCGTGGCGCGCGGGTGCCAGCCGGCCGAGAACCAGTAGATCCCGCCGCGCGAGCGCCGGTTGTAGACCTGGAGCGCCTCGGGGTCGTACTCCCCGCGGCAGCGGACGTGCCCGATCAGCGTGATGACCGCCCACGGCGTGCCGATCGCCGTCAGGAGCAGCACGAACGAGGTCATCGCCGACTGGGCGTCCGAGGCGAAGTGCCCGAGGAAGACGAAGCCGGTGGCGACCGCCGCCACCACGAGGGTGGCCCGTGCCCGGGTCGCCCGGGGCAGGATCGCGTCCAGGTCCAGGCCCATCGAGTAGAGCATCAGACCGGCGTTGCCGACCGAGCCGGCGGTGGCGGCGACCAGCAGCGGGACCAGGTACCAGGCGGGTGAGGCGGCGACCAGCGGTCCCGCGTAGTCGAGGCCCGCGCGGGCGGCGAGCGCCGTGAAGGTGCCGAAGAGCTGCGGGACGAGCAGGCCGACGAGCAGCCCCAGACAGGTGGCCCGCCAGACGCTCCGCGCGCTGTGCCGGGCGGGGGACACGTACCGGGTGTAGTCGCCGAGCAGGGTGATGAAGGCGACCGGGCCGCTGAGCCCGGCGGCGACCGCCGAGAGCAGCCAGGTCGGCCAGAAGGAGCCGAGCAGGTACGGGGTGTCCGGCACCGGCGCCGCGGTGAAGTCCCCCGCGTACGCCACCACCCCGATCGCCAGCAGGACGGTCATGCCGACGGCGAGCGCCTTGCTGAGCCGGAGCATGAGCCGGTAGCCGTACACGGCGCCCACCACCGTGCAGGCCGCGAGCAGCGCGTAGACGACGGCGTGCGCCCCGTCGCCGGTGGAGAGGCCGGTAAGGCGGGCCAGGGTGCCCACCATGACGTCGCCGCCGATCCACAGGGTCAGGGCGGTGTAGCCCAGCGAGAGCAGCAGCCCCACCACCGAGCCGACGAGCCGGCCGCGGACGCCGAAGAAGGCGCCCGAGGAGGTGGAGAGGTTGGTGGCGGTACGCAGGGACACCAGCGCCAGCGGGGCGGTGACGGCGACGCCGACGACCGTGCCCGCGACCACGGAGGTCACCGAGCCCCACAGGCCGAGGCCGAAGGAGACCGGCAGCCAGCCGAAGACGATCACCCCCAGGCAGAGGTTGGAGCCGAGCAGGATCGCGACCAGGTCGCGGGGACCGCTGGTGCGTTCGGCCTCGGGGACGGTGTCGACTCCGCGCTGTTCGATCGCCATGGGACCTCCGGGGGAGCGAGAGAGGGACGGTTTTGAGTGGCGCTCAATGTGACCTGTCCCAGGACCGGCCGTCAATGCTTGGAAGCAAGCGTCTCAGCATTTAGAGTGTCGCTCAAACAGGAGGTGCATGACGTGCGACTGACCCCCACGGAGCGCGACCGGCTGCTGCTCTTCGGCGCCGCCGAACTCGCCCGGGCCCGCCGGGCCCGCGGGCTGCGGCTCAACGTCCCCGAGGCGACCGCCCTCGTCGCGGACACCGTCTGCGAGGCGGCCCGCGACGGCCGGAGGCTCGCCGAGGCCATCGAGGCGGCCCGCTCCGTCCTCGGCCCCGAGGACGTGCTGCCCGGCGTCGCCGACGTGGTGACCGAGGTGCACGTCGAGGCCGTCTTCGACGACGGCTCCCGGCTCGCCGTCGTCACCGACCCGATCGGCGGAGGCACCCTCGGCGCCGGCGCCCCCGGCGCGCTGCTGCCCGGCCCCGGCCACCCCGAGCAGGAGCCCGCCCTCACCCTCGCCGTACGGAACACGGCGACGGTCCCGGTCAGCGTCACCTCCCACTTCCACTTCTTCGAGGCCAACCCGCGCCTCGACTTCGACCGCGCCGCCGCCTACGGCATGCGGCTCGCCATCCCCGCCGGCGCCTCCTTCCGCTTCGACCCGGGCGGCTCCGCCGAGGTCGGGCTGCTGCCCATCGGCGGCGCCCGGGTGGCGATCGGCTTCGCCGGCCTCGTCGACGGGCCGCTGGACGCCCCCGGCGCGAAGGAGGAGGCGCTGCGCCGCGCGGCCGCCTGCGGCTACCTGGGCGTCACGGCCCCGAAGGAGGGCGACTGATGGATCCGTACGAGTACGCCTCCGTGCACGGCCCCCGGGCCGGCGACCGCGTCGTCCTCGGCGACTCCGGGCTCGTCGTCCGGGTCGAGGCCGACTCCCAGAAGCCCGGCGACGAGTTCCTGGCCGGCTTCGGCAAGACCGCCCGCGACGGCCTGCACCTGAAGGCCGCCGCCGTCCGCGAGACCTGCGACGTCGTCATCAGCAACGTCCTGCTGATCGACGCCGTCCAGGGCATCCGCAAGGTCTCCATCGGCATCCGCGAGGGCCGGATCCACGCCATCGGCCGGGCCGGCAACCCCGACACCCTCGACGGCGTCGACGTCGTCGTCGGCACCGGCACCTCGATCGTCTCCGGCGAGGGGCTCATCGCCACCGCCGGCGCCGTGGACACCCACGTCCACCTGCTCTCGCCGCGGATCATGGAGGCGTCGCTGGCCAGCGGCGTCACCACGATCATCGGCCAGGAGTTCGGCCCCGTCTGGGGCGTCGGCGTCAACTCGCCCTGGGCCCTGCGCCACGCCTTCGACGCCTTCGACGCCTGGCCGGTCAACATCGGCTTCCTGGCCCGCGGTTCCTCCTCGGACCCGGCGCCGCTGATCGAGGCGCTCGCCGAGGGCGGCGCGTCCGGCTTCAAGGTGCACGAGGACATGGGCGCCCACACCCGCGCCCTGGACACGGCCCTGCGGGTCGCCGACGAGCACGACGTGCAGGTGGCCCTGCACAGCGACGGCCTGAACGAGTGCCTGTCCGTGGAGGACACCCTCGCCGTCCTGGAGGGCCGGACCATCCACGCCTTCCACATCGAGGGCTGCGGCGGCGGACACGTCCCCAACGTCCTCAAGATGGCGGGCGTGCCGAACGTCATCGGCTCCTCCACCAACCCCACCCTGCCCTTCGGCCGCGACGCGGTGGCCGAGCACTACGGGATGATCGTCTCCGTCCACGACCTGAAGACCGACCTCCCCGGCGACGCCGCCATGGCGCGCGACCGGATCCGGGCCGGGACGATGGGCGCGGAGGACGTCCTGCACGACCTCGGCGCGATCGGGATCACCTCCTCCGACGCGCAGGGGATGGGAAGGGCCGGCGAGACCGTACGCCGGACCTTCGCCATGGCCGGCAAGATGAAGGCCGAGCTGGGACCCCTGGAGGGCGACGGCGCGCACGACGACAACGCGCGCGTCCTGCGCTACCTGGCCAAGCTCACCATCAACCCGGCGATCGCCCACGGCCTCGCCCACGAGATCGGCTCGGTCGAGGTCGGCAAGCTGGCCGACATCGTGCTGTGGCGGCCCGAGTTCTTCGGCGCCAAGCCGCAGATGGTGCTGAAGGCCGGCTTCCCCGCCTGGGGCGTCACGGGCGATCCCAACGCCGCCACCGACACCTGCGAACCGCTCGTCCTCGGCCCGCTGTTCGGCGCCCACGGCGCCACCGCCGCGGACCTCTCCGTCGCCTTCGTCGCGCGGGCCGCCGTCGACCTCGGCGGGGACCGGATGCCGACCCGGCGCCGCCGCGTCCCGGTGCGCGGCACCCGGGGGATCGGCCCCGCCGACCTGCTCCTCAACTCCCGCACCGGCTCCGTCCAGGTGGACGACCGCACCGGCCTCGTCTCGCTCGACGGCTCCCCGATCCGCTCCGAGCCGGCCGACTCCGTCTCCCTGAACCGCCTCTACTTCCTCTAGGACCCGCCTCCATGACTTCGTACCGCATGCCCGCCGAGTGGACCCCGCACGAGCGGACCTGGATGGCCTGGCCGAGCCCCAACCCCACCTTCACGAGCGACGAGGAGCTGGCCGAGGCCCGCGAGGCGTGGGCCTCCGTCGCCCGTGCCGTCCACCGCTTCGAGCCGGTGACGATGGTCGTCGCCCCCGGCGACGCGGAGGGCGCCCGGGCGCTCCTCGGCGACGGCGTCGAGCTGGTCGAGCGGGAGCTCGACGACGCCTGGATGCGCGACATCGGCCCCACCTTCGTCACCGACGGCAGCTCCCTCGCCGCCGTGGACTGGGTGTTCAACGGCTGGGGCGCCCAGGACTGGGCCCGCTGGGAGCACGACTCCAAGATCGCCCGCCATGTCGCGGACGCCGCCGGGGTCCCCGTGCTGTCCTCGCCGCTCGTGAACGAGGGCGGCGGCCTCCACGTCGACGGCGAGGGCACCGTCCTCCTCACCGACACCGTCCAGCTCGGCGCCGGCCGCAACCCCGAGTGGACCCGCGAGGAGGTCGAGCGGGAGATCCACGCCAAGCTCGGCACCACCAAGGCGATCTGGCTGCCGCACGGCCTCGCCGGCGACTACGGCACGTACGGCACCCAGGGCCACGTCGACATCGTCGCCGCCTTCGCCCGCCCCGGCACCGTCCTCGTCCACAGCCAGCAGGACCCGAACCACCCGGACTACGCCCGCTCCCGGCTGTACGTGGACATCCTGCGCGCCCAGACCGACGCCCAGGGCCGCCCCCTGGAGGTCATCGAGGTCCCCGCCCCCACCGTCCTCAAGGACGAGGAGGGCGACTGGGTCGACTACTCCTACATCAACCACTACCTGTGCAACGGCGCCGTGATCCTCTGCGCCTTCGACGACCCGCACGACGAACTGGCCGCCGAGATCTTCCGCCGCCTCTTCCCGGAGCGCGAGGTCGTCCTGGTCGACGCCCGCACGATCTTCGCGGCGGGCGGCGGCATCCACTGCATCACCCAGCAGCAGCCCTCGGTGTAGAACGTACGAGTGAGTCAGAGCAGCAGCCCGCCCCCCGCCCCCCGCCGCCGCAACCAGGCCGCCCCGCCCCGCGAGGAGGTCTTCTCGGCGGCGATGGACACCGTCGCCGCGCGCGGGCTGGACGGGCTCACCATGGCCGGGCTCGGGCGGCAGGTCGGGATGAGCAGCGGGCACCTCCTCTACTACTTCCGCACCAAGGACGAGCTGCTGCTCCAGACCCTGGAGTGGAGCGAGGGGCGGCTCGGGACCGAGCGGGGCGCGCTGCTCTCCGGGCCGGGGACCTCCCGCGAACGGCTCGACGGATACGTCGACGTGTACGTGCCCGACGGGCCGCGCGACCCGCACTGGACGCTCTGGCTGGAGGTCTGGAACCGCTCGCAGAACGCCGACGACGACGCCCGCGCCCGGCAGGCCGCCATCGAGGGCGCCTGGCACCGGGACCTCGTCGCGATCCTCGCCGAGGGCGTCTCGCGCGGCGAGTTCCGGCCCGTGGACCCGGACCGCTTCGCCACCCGGATGCGCGCCCTCCTGGACGGCTACAGCGTGCACGTGGCGGTCGGCCTGCCCGGCACCGGCCGGGACGAGGTCCTCGCGCAGGTCCGGGAGTTCGTCGACGAGACCCTCACGCCCCCCGCCCCGGACACGGATTCCGCATCGTGAGATCCGGGTCCGGGGACGCACGGGCCTGTGGCAGACTGCGGACGTGCTCGCTACCACGATGATTATCGGCAGCAGCGCGCCGGTCCGCAGTGACCGCTGAACCGCGGCAACACCCCCGCGGCAGTGGACATCGTGCCCCAGACCCGCGCGCAGACCTCTCGCACCCGCGAGAGGTTTTTTCGTTTTCCGGCCCCACCCCTGCCGGAAGCGGAGGGCGCGTGAGAATGGGGGCAAGTGGATCCATACCTTCCGGAGCCACATCCGACAGGAGCCATCACAGCCATGACCACGGAGAACGCCGAGGGCTCGCGCCCCGACGACAGCTTCCACGTCTTCGACACCACCCTGCGCGACGGGGCGCAGCGTGAGGGCATCAACCTCACCGTCGCGGACAAGCTGACCATCGCCCGGCACCTCGACGAGTTCGGCGTCGGCTTCATCGAGGGCGGCTGGCCCGGTGCCAACCCGCGGGACACCGAGTTCTTCGCCCGCGCCCGCCAGGAGATCGACTTCCGGCACGCGCAGCTCGTCGCCTTCGGCGCCACCCGCAGGGCCGGCGGCACCGCCGCCGACGACCCGCAGGTCAAGGCGCTGCTCGACTCCGGCGCCCCGGTGATCACCCTGGTCGCCAAGTCCCACGACCGGCACGTCGAGCTGGCCCTGCGCACCACCCTCGACGAGAACCTGGAGATGGTCCGCGACACCGTCTCCCACCTGGTCGCCCAGGGCCGACGCGTCTTCGTCGACTGCGAGCACTTCTTCGACGGCTACAAGGCCAGCCCCGACTACGCCAAGGCCGTCGTCCGCGCCGCGCACGAGGCCGGCGCCGACGTCGTCATCCTCTGCGACACCAACGGCGGCATGCTCCCCGCCCAGGTCCAGGCCGTCGTCGCCACCGTCCTCGCCGACACCGGCGCCCGGCTCGGCATCCACGCCCAGGACGACACCGGCTGCGCCGTCGCCAACACCCTCGCCGCCGTCGACGCCGGCGCCACCCACGTCCAGTGCACCGCCAACGGCTACGGCGAGCGGGTCGGCAACGCCAACCTCTTCCCGGTCGTCGCCGCCCTGGAGCTCAAGTACGGCAAGAAGGTGCTGCCCGACGGCGCCCTCGCCGAGATGACCCGGATCTCGCACGCCATCGCCGAGGTCGTCAACCTCACCCCCTCCACCCACCAGCCGTACGTCGGCGTCTCCGCCTTCGCCCACAAGGCCGGCCTGCACGCCTCCGCCATCAAGGTGGACCCCGACCTCTACCAGCACATCGACCCCGAGCTGGTCGGCAACACCATGCGGATGCTCGTCTCCGACATGGCCGGGCGGGCCTCCATCGAGCTCAAGGGCAAGGAGCTCGGCGTCGACCTCGGCGGCGACCGCGCCCTGGTCGCCCGGGTGGTCGAGCGGGTCAAGGAGCGCGAGCTCCAGGGCTACACGTACGAGGCCGCCGACGCCTCCTTCGAGCTGCTGCTGCGCGCCGAGGCCGAGGGGAGGGCCCGCCGCTACTTCCGCACCGAGTCCTGGCGGGCGATCACCGAGAACCGGCCCGACGGCACCCACGCCAACGAGGCCACGGTCAAGCTGTGGGCCAAGGGCGAGCGGATGCTCGCCACCGCCGAGGGCAACGGCCCGGTCAACGCCCTCGACCGCGCCCTGCGGGTCGCCCTGGAGCGGATCTACCCGCAGCTCGCCAAGTTCGAGCTGGTCGACTACAAGGTCCGCATCCTCGAAGGCCGGCACGGCACCGAGTCCACCACCCGCGTCCTCGTCACCACCAGCGACGGCAACGCCGAGTGGGCCACGGTCGGCGTCGGCGAGAACGTGATCGCCGCCTCCTGGCAGGCCCTGGAGGACGCCTTCACCTACGGTCTGCTGCGGGCCGGGGTCGACCCCGCCGAGTGAGACCGACCCCCGCCCGGTATGTCTAGTTCGATCCCGTTCGGGTAATTTCGAACCATGAGGACCAGGGCGATTTCGGTGTGGTCGGCCCTCGCCGGGCTGATGCTCCTGCTGCTCCTGGCCCTGGCTCCCGCGTCGGCGGGCGCCAGGGCCACCGGCGTCCCGGACGCGGGCGCGGCCCTGAGACAGGGTCCGGTCTACGTCGACCCGGGCGCCGCCGGCGAGCTGTCCACGGCCGACGCGGCCGCCCTCGCGCAGAAGATCGAGGACGCGGACAAGCCCCTCTTCGTGGCGGTGCTGCCGGAGGGCGCGGAGTACCCGCCGAACGGGCTCATCGAGAACCTGCGCGAGCAGACGGGCATCGCGGGCGTGTACGCCGTGCGGCTCGGCGACGACTTCGCCGCCAAGGCCGACGCCCGGGTGCTGTCGGCCGCCGCCGTGGACAACATGGTCGCCGTCGCCGACCGGCCGGGCGCCGACGCCGCCACCGAACTGAACGCCTTCGCCGACCAGGCCCTGCCCGCGATGCGCGGCTCCGCGCCCGCCGCCTGGCCCGGCGGCGCCGCGGAGGACTCCGGCGTCCCGGTCGCCGGCCTCGTCACCCTGGGCGCGGTCGCCGCCGTCGGCGGCACCGCCGCCTTCGCCGTGGTCCGCGGCCGGCGGAAGCGGAAGGAGGCGGAGGAGCGGGCCGCCCTGGACAAGCTCCGGGTCGTCGTGGACGAGGACATCACCGCCTTCGGCGAGGAGCTGGAGCGGCTCGACTTCCACCCGGCCGAGCGCGGCGCCGACGAGGCGATGCGCGCCGACTACGAACGGGCCCTGGACTCCTACGACCGGGCGAAGTCCCTGATGGGCGGGGTGGAGCACCCGCACGAGGTCCGCGGCGTCACCCAGGCCCTGGAGGACGGGCGCTACGCCCTGGCGGTGCTCGACGCCCGCCGTGCCTCCCGTCCGCTGCCCGAGCGCCGGCCCCCGTGCTTCTTCGACCCGCGCCACGGCCCGTCCACCGAGGACCGCACCTGGACCCCGGCCGGCGGCACCTCCCGCGAGGTCCCGGTCTGCGCCGCCGACGCGGCCCGGCTGGACGACGGCGAGGACCCCCGCGCCCGTACGGTCGAGACCGACGCCGGTCGCCGCCCCTACTGGGAGGCGGGCCCGGCCTACGGCCCCTGGGCGGGCGGCTACTTCGGCGGCGGCCTGCTGCCCGGCCTGCTCGTGGGCACCCTCCTCGGCTCGGCCCTCTCGACCCCCGCGTACGCGGCGGAGTACGGCGGCGGCGACTTCGGCGACCAGGGCGGGGACATCTCCTCCGGGGACTTCGGCGGCAGCGACTTCGGGGGCGGCGACTCCGGCGGCGGTGGCTTCGGCGACTTCGGCGGAGGCGGCGACTTCGGCGGCGGAGGCTTCTGACCCGGGGCCCGGTCAGACCAGCGGCTTCACCGACATCAGCAGGTGCCGGTGGCGGCCGTCGTCGCCGTCGGTCAGCAGGGCGCGCTGGCCCGGGCCCAGCAGGTGGAGCCGTACCTCCTTGGCGGTGAACCGGTCCAGGGCGTCCAGCAGATAGGCCGGGTTGAAGGCGACCGTCATCGCCTCGGCGCCGTCCAGCGCGGCGGGCAGCCGCTGGGAGGCCACGTCGTCCTCGTACCCCGCCTGGAGCCGGAGCGTCGTCCCGTCGAAGGCGAGCTGGACCGGGCTGTCGCCCTCGGCGACGACCGCGACCCGCTTCACGGCCTCGACGAGCGCGGCCCGGCCGGTGACCGCGACGGCGTGGTCGCCGAGGGCGAACAGCTTGTCGTGCCGGGGGAGCCGGCCGTCGAGCAGCCGGGTGGTGGTGCGCAGCCCGGCCCGCTCGAAGCCGATCGAGTGCGCGTCCAGGCCGATCCTGGTCCGCCCGCCGGCCACGAGGGAGCGGGCGGTCTCGGCGAGGCGGCGGGCCGGGACGACGACGTCGGCGGGTTTGGCGGCGGCGCCCGGGGCGGGGTGCCACTCCAGGGTGCGGACCGCGTACCGGTAGCGGTCCGTGGCGGCCAGGGTCATCTCCGTGCCGTCCAGCGCGAGCCGTATCCCGGTGAGGACCGGCAGCGAGTCGTCCCGCCCGGCCGCCGCGGTCACCTGGGCCACCGCCTCCGCGAAGGCGTCCCCGTCGACCTCGCCGAGGACCGGCGGCAGCGCCGGGGCGGCCGGATGGGCTTCGAGCGGCAGCAGCGAGAGGCCGAAGCGGACGTCGCCGGAGGAGACCGAGAGCCGGGGGCCCTCCACGGCGAGGTCGGTGCGGCCGTGCGGCAGCACCTTGCAGATGTCGAGCAGGCGCCGGCCCAGCACCAGGACGCGCCCCGGGGTCACCGTCTCCGCCTCGGCCTCCACGCGCGCGGACGCCTCGTGGTCGAGCCCGAAGACGCTCAGCGGGCCGTCCTCGCGGGCCTCCAGGAGCAGTCCGCCGAGGACGGGCAGGGGGGAGCGGGCGGGCAGGACGCGGGCGGCCCGTGCGACGGCTTCGGTCAGCACGGCACTGTCGATGTGGATCTCCATGCGGCGACGCTAGCGACCGCCTCTGACAACGCCGAGGGGCCGCCGCGGCGACGCGGGGGCGCGGGCCCGCGGGGGGCGGGGGGGGCGCGGCCGGGGGGGCGCGC
>NZ_JBHYKM010000005.1:160324-161993 GCF_042741435.1 Streptomyces sp. NPDC058955
GGGCCCCGGGCGCGGCCTAGGCTCCCACCGCCACTGTGTTGGTGTAACCCCTGGGGCCCCCCAACGCCCCCCCCACTCCCCCCCCCGCGCGCCGCCCGTCCGCGGGTTCGCGGAGGGCGGGCGCGCTCGTGGGCAGGGCGTCCTGCGGGGAGGGTCAGGCGGCGTTCTTGATGGCGGAGATGTCGAAGTTCAGCTTCACCTTGTCGCTGACCATGACACCGCCGGTCTCCAGGGCCGCGTTCCAGGTGAGACCCCACTCGGAGCGCAGGATCTCGGCGGAGCCCTCGAAGCCGACGCGCTCGTTGCCGAAGGGGTCGGTGGCGGTGCCGTTGAACTCCAGGTCGATGGAGAGCGGCTTGGTGACGTCCTTGATGGTCAGGTCGCCGGTGATCCGGTACTTGTCGCCGCCGAGCTGCGCCGCCTCGGTGGAGCGGAAGGTCATCAGCGGGAACTGCTCGGCGTCGAAGAAGTCGCCGCTGCGCAGGTGGTTGTCGCGGTCGCCGATGCCGGTGTCGATGGAGGCGATCTTGACGTCGATGGCGGCGCTGGAGGCGGCCGGGTCGCTGCCGTTCAGCGTCAGGGTGCCCTCGTGCTCGCCGAAGGAGCCGCGGACGTTGGTGACCATCGCGTGGCGGACGGTGAAGCCGATGCTGCTGTGGGCGGCGTCGATGGTGTAGTCGCCGGTCAGGGCGGCCAGGGCCGGGTCCACGGGGAGGGTGGCGGTGGTGGCGGCGGACTCGGTGTTCTTGCGGCCGAAGAGACCCATGACGTGCTCCTTGTCGGGGGGGTGGCGTTGAAGTCGGATGTTGTTGAACCTTCAACGAGAATGACTGTAACCCCATTCCGTTCAACTTTCAACATCTTGCGTCGAGGTTCCCCCGAACGGCCCCGCGCACCCCTTCGACGCCCTCTGGCGGACGCGCGTAGAACTGCGGCATCATCGCCCTGCGCGGCAGGCGCGGAAGCGCCCCGCGAGCACACCGGCACCACCTGCACCACCGTCCCCACCCACGGTCCCCGGCAGGAGGAATCCCCCGTGAAGCTCCGCTCCGTCCTCACCGCACTCGCCCTCGTCCTCGGCGCCCTCTTCGCCCCCGGCTTCGGCGCCCTCACCTCGGCCGGCGAGGCGCACGCCGTCACCAAGATCAGCCACGCCACCGCCACCTCGATGTTCCGCAACTCCGGCATCACCTGGTCGTCCTCCGGCGGCTGCTCCGACCGGTACAACTCCACCTGCACGTCCTTCGAGCAGCTCAACCTCGCCACCGCCCAGGGCGCCCAGACCCTCAAGAGCGCCAGCGGCTGCGCCCTCAACATCACCGGCGGCACCGAGGTCGGCCACGCGAGCGGCACCTACTCGCACTGGAACGGCTACAAGCTGGACTTCAGCAAGTACACGTGCCTCGGCAGCTACATCAAGAACACGTTCACCTACATCGGCCTGCGCGGGGACGGCGCCCCGCAGTGGCGCTCCGGCGCCGGTAACGTCTACGCCGACGAGGGCAACCACTGGGACGTGACCTTCTACAACTGCGGCGGCTGCTGAACCACGCACCCGCCGTGGGGGGGGGGGGGGGGGCGGGCGCGCGCCCGCCGCGCCGCGCGCGCGCTCGCGAGCCCCCGCGCCCTCGCCCTCGAGGGACGGCTCGGCCCGGGCGCCGGCCCCGGC
>NZ_JBHYKM010000005.1:162003-163681 GCF_042741435.1 Streptomyces sp. NPDC058955
CCCTGCCGGCCCCGCCCCCACCCCCCCTCCCCGCCCAACCCCACCGCCAATTTTGTGAGAACCACAAATGAAAAGGGGGTCTCAGGCTGTGGACTCGCTCCGCCGGCCCCACGGTTCTGTCCGTCCCCGCCAGGAATCGACACGCGAGACTGTACGGAGTCGACGGCGGGGTTTCCTTGGTCCAGTTCGTAGGGTCGGTACATGACCCTTGTCGACGAGATCCCGAGCGAGCCCACCGACGCACGTGGCCGCGTCGCCGAACTGCACGTCCTGCGCAAGCAGGCGCTGGCCGGCCCCAGCGAGCGCGCGACCGAGGCCCAGCACGCGAAGGGCAAGCTGACCGCGCGCGAGCGCATCGAGCTGCTCCTCGACCCGGGTTCCTTCAACGAGGTCGAGCAGCTGCGCCGGCACCGCGCCCAGGGCTTCGGCCTGGAGGCCAGGAAGCCCTACACCGACGGTGTCATCACCGGCTGGGGCACGGTCGAGGGCCGCACGGTCTTCGTCTACGCCCACGACTTCCGGATCTTCGGCGGCGCGCTGGGCGAGGCCCACGCCGCCAAGATCCACAAGATCATGGACATGGCCATCGCGGCCGGTGCCCCGCTGGTCTCCCTGAACGACGGCGCCGGCGCCCGTATCCAGGAGGGCGTCTCCGCCCTCGCCGGCTACGGCGGCATCTTCCAGCGCAACACCAAGGCGTCCGGCGTCATCCCGCAGATCAGCGTGATGCTCGGCCCGTGCGCCGGCGGCGCCGCCTACAGCCCCGCGCTCACCGACTTCGTCTTCATGGTCCGCGAGACCTCGCAGATGTTCATCACCGGCCCGGACGTCGTCAAGGCGGTCACCGGCGAGGAGATCACCCAGAACGGCCTCGGCGGCGCCGACGTGCACGCCGAGACCTCGGGCGTCGCGCACTTCGCGTACGACGACGAGGAGACCTGCATCGCCGAGGTCCGCTACCTGCTGTCGATGCTCCCGCAGAACAACCGCGAGAACCCGCCGACCGTCGCCTCCGAGGACCCGGCCGACCGCCGCTCCGAGGTGCTGCTCGACCTGGTGCCCGCCGACGGCAACCGCCCGTACGACATGCACAAGGTCATCGAGGAGCTCGTCGACGACGGCGACTTCCTGGAGATCCACGAGCGCTGGGCCCGCAACATCATCTGCGCCATGGCCCGCCTCGACGGCCAGGTCGTCGGCATCGTCGCCAACCAGCCGCAGTCGCTGGCCGGCGTCCTCGACATCGAGGCGTCCGAGAAGGCCGCCCGCTTCGTGCAGATGTGCGACGCCTTCAACATCCCGATCATCACCCTTCTGGACGTCCCCGGCTTCCTGCCCGGCGTCGACCAGGAGCACGGTGGAATCATCCGCCACGGCGCGAAGCTGCTCTACGCCTACTGCAACGCGACCGTGCCCCGGATCTCGCTGATCCTGCGCAAGGCCTACGGCGGCGCCTACATCGTCATGGACTCCCAGTCCATCGGCGCCGACCTGACGTACGCCTGGCCCACCAACGAAATCGCCGTCATGGGCGCCGAGGGCGCCGCCAACGTGATCTTCCGCAAGCAGATCGCCGAGGCCGAGGACTCCGAGGCCATGCGCGCCCGCATGGTCAAGGAGTACAAGGCCGAGCTGATGCACCCGTACTACGCGGCCGAACGCGGTCTCGTCGATGACG
>NZ_JBHYKM010000005.1:163691-164218 GCF_042741435.1 Streptomyces sp. NPDC058955
CCGCCGCGCTGCGCCACCCCCACTCCGCGCCCGCACGCCCTCTCCCCCCACCCCCCCACCACCCCGCCGACACCCGCCAGGTGCTCGTCCGGTCCCTCGCCATGCTCCGCACCAAGCACGCCGACCTGCCGTCCCGCAAGCACGGCAACCCGCCTCAGTAAGAGGAGACCACCGAAGTGACCACGCCTGCCACAGCCAACCTTCTCCGCGTCGAGAAGGGCCACGCCGACCCCGAGGAGCTGGCCGCCATCACCGCGGTCCTGCTCGCCCGCGCCGCCGCGCAGCCCGAGCCGGCCGCCGCCCACCACGGCCGCACCACGGCCGGCTGGCGCCGCCTGGAGCGCGAGAACGGCTTCCGCGCCCCGCACAGCTGGCGCTGACGCCCCGGACGTACGGAAAGGGCCCCCGCTCCTTCGAGGAGCGGGGGCCCTTTCGCGTGGCGGTGCTGCCGACGAGCCGTCGGGACGGTTACCGCAGACGGGCCATGAGGGGGGGGGCGACGGGGGTGGTGTGGGGGGGCTTGGCGG
>NZ_JBHYKM010000006.1:0-32022 GCF_042741435.1 Streptomyces sp. NPDC058955
AAAGACCCGGCCCCCACCGAGATATACTTTTGGACTTTCGTCGGCCGCGTCTGTTGTTTATAAGACCCCGGCGCTGCTGCTCTCCGTGGCGGCGGCCGCCTCGCTCGTGGCGACGGCGGCGCACGCCCGGTGGCCCCGGGCGGTGCGGCCGGGGCGGCTGCTGTGGGGTGGGGCGCTGGTGCAGGCGGGCGCGTGGGCGGCGGTCGCCTGGGCGGTGGGCGCGGCGGGCGGACCGGTGGCTCTGGCGGGGGCGTTCGTGGTGGCGGGGGCCGCCGAAGGGCCGCAGCTGACGGCCCTGTTCACGGTGCGGCACGAGCAGACGCCGCACCGGCTGCGCGGCCGGGTGTTCACCACCGGCGCAAGCCTGAAGATCACCGGCTTCGCGGTCGGCGCGGCCGTGGCGGGGCCGGTGGCGTCCGCGTCCCTGACGGTGGCGCCGCTGTGCGCGGCGGTGGTCTGCGCGGCGTCGGCGCTGCCCTACGCGGGGCGGCGGGACGCGGTCACAGCGGAGCCCGGGGCGCCCGCGCGGCCTTCGGGGCGACGTACCGTTCGGCGGCGCGGAGGGCTTCGGGGGTCGAGCGGACGCCCATGAGCACGCACAGCGTGTAGGCGGTGTCCTCGAAGCGGCGGCGGACGGAGAGGTCGCCGGGGGTGGCGCGGACGGTGCGTTCCTGGTCGCGGTAGTGCCGGAGGAGCCGTTCGACGGTGTTCCGGTCGGGCAGCAGCATGGGGTCCTCCGTGGCGGCCCCCCGTCTCGTGCGTCGCTCCATGGTGCTCATGGCGGGTCACTCGCGCGACCCGAATGAGCACGTTGGGTCACCGTGCGCGGGGCCGAGGTGCGGACGTCGCCCGGATGGCGGAGGGTCGAAGACATGAACCCGACTACGCGACTGAGGGTGGTCGTCACGGGGGCCACCGGGAACGTGGGCACGAGCGTGGTGCGGGCCCTGGCGAGCACGTCGGAGGTCGCCTCCGTGCTCGGGCTGGCCCGCCGGCTGCCGGGGCTCGAACTGAGGGGCGTCGAGTGGGCCGCCGTCGACCTGTCCCGGGACGGCGACGAGCCGCGGCTCGCCCAGTACGTGGCGGACGCCGACGCGGTGGTGCACCTGGCGTGGCGCTTCCAGCCGACGCACGACCCCGTGACGACCTGGCGCACCAACGTGCTGGGCACCCTGCGGGTGTGCGACGCGGTCGCGGCGGCCCGGGTGCCGGCGCTGGTGTGCGCCTCCTCGGTGGGGGCGTACTCCCCCGGCCCGGAGAGCGGCGCGCCGGTCTCCGAGGCGTGGCCGACGCACGGCTGGCCGGGCGCCGCGTACAGCCGGGAGAAGGCGTATCTGGAGCGGGTCCTCGACACCTTCGAGCGCGACCACCCGCAGACCCGGGTGGTACGGATGCGGCCGGCGTTCCTCTTCAAGGAGGAGGCGGCGAGCGAGCAGCGCCGGATCTTCGCGGGCCGGTTCCTTCCCGGGCAGCTGGTCCGGCCCGATCTGCTGCCGGTGCTGCCGGAGCCGGCGGGCCTGCGCTTCCAGGTGCTGCACACCGACGACGCCGCCGACGCCTACGCGCGGGCGGTGCTGCGGGACGTGCGGGGCGCGTTCAACCTGGCGGCGGAGCCGGTGGTGGACGCGGCGCTGCTCGGCGAGCTGTTCGGGGCCCGCCCGGTGCGGGTCCCGGCGGGCGCGGTGCGCGGCGCGCTCGCGGCGGCCTGGCACCTGCGGCTCGCCCCCGCCTCCCCCGGCCTCTTCGACCTCCTGCGGCACCTCCCGGTGATGTCGACGGACCGGGCGCGCGAGGAGCTGGAGTGGCGGCCCGAGGCGACCTCGGTGGAGGCGCTGGAGGCGTTCCTGCGCGGCGTGCGCTCCGGCGCCGGCGACGACACGGCCCCCCTGGCGGGCCGCCGCGCCGCCTGAGCCCCGCCGCCGCGGCCCCACCACCCGGCCCGGCCACCCGGCCCGGCCACCCAGCCCCGCCGCCCGGGTCGCCGCCCGGGGTCCCGACGTCAGCGGCCGGCGCCGCCCCAGTCGACGATCCGGATCGCCGCGCCCGCCGCCTCCAGCCCCCGGCAGTGCGCGCGGTGGCGGCGCAGGACCGCGTCGACGTCGAGGTGGCGGGCGAACGCCGGGTGGGCGGCGAGCCGTTGGGCGTACGCCCAGAGCGTCCGGTGGCCGGCGACGCGGTGCAGGGCGGCGGCGTCCAGGTGCCAGCGGTGGACGGTGTCGAGCCGCAGCAGGGCGCCCCACACGTGCACGTCGGCGAGGGTGGGGGCGGAGCCGAGGAGGTACGGCCGGCCGGTGAGCCGCGCGTCGAGGTCGGCGAGCGCCGCGAAGAGCGTCCCGAGGGCGTCGTCGGCCTCCCGCCGCACGGCCTCGTCCGGGTGGAGGCCGAGTTCGCCGGCGCGCTGCGCCGCCCGGTGGACGCCGTCCGCGCACAGCGCGGCGAGGCCGTCGATCTCCGCGCGGTGCTCCTCCGGCAGCAGGTCGGGGCCGTCGCCCCGGAAGCGCAGGGCGAGGTCGCGGAGGATGTCGGGGACGTGGTTGCTGACGATCCGTCCGGTCCAGGCGTCGCCGAGGACGGGCGCGGTGGCGGGGCCGGAGTAGAGGTGGGCGCCGGCCTCGTAGAGGGGGCGGAGGGCGGTGTACGAGCCGTCGGGGGCGTCGGGGAGTTCGGGGAGGAGGCGCAGCGGCAGGGTGGCGTCGAGGCCGAGGAGTCCGTGGGTGACGGCGAGGCCCAGACAGTCGGGGTCGGCCGGGGCCAGATGGAGCCGGTAGCGGTGCGGCACGGCGTAGTGGCCGCTGTCGGCGGACCGGCCGATCCGGCCCCGGAAGGCGGGCGCGGCGGAGCCGGGCAGCAGCGAGGAGGGGACGACGACGGACATGGTGCTCCCAGGGTTGCTCGGTGCTGGATCCGCGCGGGCTCCGTCGGGACGCGGCGGAACGCCCGTGCGGCGGCAGCAGAGTGACGGGAAAGCGATGGCCGGAAGGGCCGCGACGGCGGCGGCGGGCGCGGTCAGGCCGCGCTGCACACCCGCAGCAGGTCGATGTGGCGGCGCGAGGTGAGGGGCAGGGACCGCGGCAGGGGGCGGGCCGGCCGGCCGTCGAGCCCGTCGCCGTGTCGCATGCCGTTCCCTACCCGTCCGCTCGGATTGCCTGCCCCGAGTGTCCGGCGGGCGGCGGACGCCGTCAAGGGTGCGGACCGGACGTCCGACGGCACTCCGGCCCCGGGCCGCCGACCGGCCACGGCCCGACCGGGCGGCACGCGGCAGGGCCCCGCACCCGGGGCGGCGAGGCTCGCGCGACCGGCGTCCGACGCCCCTCGGAGCCGTACGGAATAATGCGCCGCATGCGCATTTCAGCCAGGGCCGACTACGCCGTGCGGGCCGCCCTCCAGCTCGCGGCCGCGGGCGACGCCGGGCCGTTGAAGGCCGAGGCGATCGCCGAGGGGCAGGGCATCTCCCACAAGTTCCTGGAGGGCATCCTCGGCGACATGCGCAAGGGCGGCCTGGTCGAGAGCCAGCGCGGCGGGCGGGGCGGCTACTGGCTGGCGCGGCCCGCCGAGACGATCTCGGTGGCGGACGTCATCCGCTGCGTGGACGGCCCGCTGGTGTCGGTGCGCGGCCAGCGCCCGCCGGACCTCTCGTACACCGGCCCCGCCGAGTCGCTGCTGCCGGTGTGGATCGCGCTGCGGGCCGGCGTGCGCGACGTGCTGGGCGTCTCGCTCGCGGAGGTCGCCTCGGCCCGGCTGCCGGCCGAGATCGCCGCGCGGGCGGACGACCCGGAGGCGTGGACCAACCCCTGACGGGCCACCACCCGGGCCGCCCACCCGGCGGCAACCCCGCGCCACCTGCGCCGACCTGACCCCATCTCACCCACCGATACGCCCCCATCCGTATCTCGGACACCTCTTGGGGCCCCGGCCACCCCTCTGCCACTATCCCTAGTGATCCAGTGGGATTACAGAGAGCGGGTGGGGACGGTATGAGCGCGCAGCAGACGACGCCGAGGGACGACACCCTCTGGCGGCGGGTCGTCCGGGAAGTCGCCGACGACCTGGCCGTCGACGCGCACCTCCGCGACCGGGCCGGCCGGAGCCCCCGCGACGAGGTGGAACGGCTCCAGGAGGCGGGACTCCCCGCCTTCCTCACCGCCGCCGACCCCGCCCTCGGCGGCGGCGGGCACGGGGCCGACCTGCGCACCGCGTGTTCCGCCGTGCGGGAACTCTCCGCCGCCGACAGCTCGGTCGGCGAACTCCTCGCCCACCACTACGCCCTGTCCTGGACGAGCCGTTTCCTGGCCGGCCCGGCGGGCCGGAGCGCCGGAACGTTCCCGCGCCTCGACGCCCGGACGGCGGCCGAGGGCTGGCTGCTCGCCGGGGCGACCGAACCCCCGTCGTCCGGCGCCGGGAACGGCCTCACCCTCACCCGCGTCGACCGGGGCGGGTGGCTCCTCGACGGCCGCCGGGCGTTCGACTCGGCGGTGACCGTCGCCGACCGGCTGGTGGTCACCGCCCGGCCCGCCGGCACCGGGGACCAGCTGGTCGTCCTCGTCGACCCGGCCCACCCCGGGGTGCGCGCCGAGGCGGCGGCGGACCGGGTCGGGCAGCGGCTGACCGGCGCCGGGACGGTGGTCTTCGACCATGTGCCGGTGCCCCGGGCCCGGGTCCTCGGCACCCTGCCGGCCGACGAGCACGCCGTGGCGCCCTTCACCGCGCTCGCGCCGCTCGTGCTCCGGCTGCTGCTCGTGCACGTGGCGCTCGGCATCGCGGAGGGCGCGCTCGCCGAGGCCCGGGACGTGAACCGCGCGGCCGTCCCGGAGCCGGGCGCGGCGCCCCGCGGCACGGCGTCCGCCGACGCCCTGCCGGACCAGGGGGACGACCCGTACCTGCTGCTCTCCTACGGGGAGCTGGCGACCGCCGCGCACACCGCCGCCGCCGTCGCCGAGCGCGCCACCGACGCCCTCACCCGCGGCCTGCGGTCCGGGTGGACGCTCGGCGTCGAGGACCGCGCCGACCTGGCGGTCCTGGTGGCCGCCGCCGAGACCGTCACCGGCCGGGCGGCGGTCCAGCTGACCACCCGGATCCTGGAACTCGTCGAGGGCGCCCCGCCCGCCGGGGGCGGCGGCCCCGGCTTCGACCGCTTCTGGCGCAACGCCCGCGCGCTCACCGCCCGCACCCGCCCCTCGCACCGCCTCCGCGACATCGGCGACCACTACCTGCACGGCACCCACGCGCGGCTGGCGCGCAGCGCCTGACGCGGCGCCGGCGGCCCGCCGGTCAGGGAGCCCGCGTCAGCTCCGCGAGCAGGTCCCCGTCCAGGCCCCACCGCTGGAGCACGACCCGCCCGTCCTCGCCGCCGATCTCCCAGGGGGTGTCCCCGCAGCCCGGAAGGTCGGCCGCCACGGCCCCGTCCCAGGCGTCGGCGGCGGGCGCGTACGCCCAGGTGCCGCGCGCCGTGCAGGTGTCCACGGCCTCGCCCGGGGCCGGGGCGAAACCGAAGGGGTCCGCGACGCCGTCGGCCGTCAGCGTGCCGTCGGCGGCGAACTCCAGGGTGCCGCCGTGCCCGTCCGTCCAGGTGCCGACCAGCTCCTCGCGGGTCGCCACCGGCGGCTCGTACGCGTCGAGGACGCCGCTGCCGAGCGCGATGCCGCCGAGGGCGGCGAGGCCCATCAGCCCGACCGACCCCCACAGGGCGATCCCCCGCAGCAACCACCGCCGGGGCAGCCGGGCGACCAGCGCGGCCGGGACGATCAGCGCGACCAGCACCGCCCAGGCGACCAGGGCCGCGCGCGGGGACGGAAATCCGCGCAGGACGAGCAGGACGGCGCCGACCGCCGCGACCGGCGCGGCCGAGACCGGGATCCACCACCACGGCTCGGCCTCCCCCTCGGCCGCGCCGCCGAACCGCCGCCCCAGCTCCGCCGACAGCAGGACCGTCGGCACCACGAGGACGAGGGCCGCGACGGCGACGAGGAGCGTCGCCGGCAGCGCCACCAGGGGCAGCATCATCAGCGTGAACCCGTAGCCGTCGCTCGTGGCCGCCTCCTGGGTCGCGCCGTACAGCGCGCCCACCCACGCGGCGAACGCCAGCTCCAGCATGAGCATGCCCGTCGCCACCATCAGGATCCGGCCGAACGAAGGAGGACCGGTCCGCGTCGTCGTCTTCATGACGATCACCCCCGGGAGCATCCTGCCACGCCATCTTGAACGTGTTCAACATGGGTCCCAGGGGCGGACGGACCGGCATGTCGGGACCTCCGGCCCTCATCCGGGACGGCCGATGGCCCCAAGCTGGGGGTGAGGAGGGATCCGGCCGCCGGGCCGGACCCGTCACGCCACGACCAGGGAGGACGTCAGATGAGTCGCGAGGCCCAGCAGACCGGAGCGGACGGCGGCGAGGCCCGGGAGACCCGCGCGGGCCGGGAGATCGTGGCGGGGGTGGACGGTTCGCCGGAGAGCCTGGCCGCCGCCGACTGGGCCGCCCGGGAGGCGGAGCACCGGGGCGTCCCGCTGCGGCTCGCGCACGCCTGGCGGTGGGAACCGCTCGACCTGCCGCTCGTCCAGGACCGCGAGACGCAGGAGCACGCCGCCGAGCAGGTGGTCCGCACCGCCGCGACGGAGATCGCGGGCCGGCACCCGGAGCTGGCGGTCACCGCCGAGGTGCTCACCGACACCCCGGTCGCCGCGCTGCTCGACACCATCGGCGAGGCCGAGATGCTGGTCATCGGCTCGCGCGGGCACGGCGCGGTGGCCGGGTTCCTGCTCGGCTCGTACGGCCAGCAGGTCATCGCCGCCGCGACCCGCCCGGTGGTCGCGGTCCGCGCCCGCGACGACCGGGCCGCCGAACCGCCCACCGGCGAGATCCTGGTGGGCCAGCAGGGCAGCCCCGAGGACAGCGAGGCCGTGCTGCGGTTCGCCTTCGAGACGGCCGCCGCCCGGGGCGCCGCGATCCGCGCGGTGCGCGCCTGGAACCTGCCGCCGCTCTTCGCGTACAGCCCGGCGTCGATGCGGCTCGCCGACGACGCCGGCGGCCTGGTGCCCTTCGAGGAGAAGGCGCTCCGCGAGGCCCTGGCCCCGTGGCGCGAGCGGTACCCCCACGTGCCGGTGACCGAGCACGTGGAACTCGGCAGCGCCGGACAGGTGCTGCTCACCACCTCCGGGAACGCGCAGCTGCTGGTGGTGGGCCGGCGGGCGAAGCGCGGGGCGCTGGGGCAGCGGATCGGCTCGGTGGCGCACGCGGCGCTCCACCTGGCGCCGTGCCCGGTGGCGGTGATCCCGCAGGGCTGAGGGGGGACGGGGCCACCCGTCAAGCCGGCGCGGCGGGTTGACGCACGGGGTTGACCCGCCGGGTTGACGTGGGGTGTCGGGGCGGCGGCGCGCGGAAAGCCTTGACCCCGTCGCCCCCGGTGGCCCGCCCGGGCACCGGACCCGACGGCGGCGCAGGCGAGAGAGCGGAGCCCCATGCGGTACGACGGTCCCGACCCCCACGACGGTTCCGGCCCCCAGGGCCACCCCCGTCCCGCCGGCACCACGTCCGGCCGCCACCGCCGCGGCGGCCCGGTCCGCCGCCGCCCGCTCCGCCGGCCGGGCTTCCCCGCGGCCGTGCTCGCCGCCGGCACCACGGCGGCCGCCGTCACGATCCTGCTCGGTGTGTACGCGGCCACCCCGCCCGCCGCCCCCGCCCCCCGCGCGGCCACGCCCCCGTCCCCCCAGGCCCCACCCCCCACCCGCCCCCTCCCCGCCCCCGCCTCGCCCCAGGCCCTCGCCGGGGCCCGGCAGACCCCGGCCGCACCCCGGGGAGACGGCGCCGGCGGGCCGGCCGACGGGCTCGCCCCTCAGACGGGGGCCGTCCTCGCGGCCCCGGTGAAGGCGCCGTCCCGGACGACCCGGTACGTCCAGGACGTCATCGCGCTCGCCAACGCCGAACGGGACCGGGCCGGTTGCGGCCCGCTGCGCGCCGAGGCCCGGCTGGGCAGGGCCGCCCAGGGGCACGCCGACGACATGGCGGCCCGCGACTACTACGCCCACGCCAGCCCCGAGGGGCGGGACGGCGGCGACCGGATCAGCGCCACCGGCTACGACTGGTCGGCGTGGGGCGAGAACATCCACAAGGGGCCGAAGACCCCGGAGCGGGCGATGGACGACTGGATGGGCAGCGCGGCCCACCGGTCGAACATCCTCAACTGCTCGTTCCGCGACATCGGGGTGGGCGTCGCCCTCACCGCCGACGGACCGTGGTGGGTGCAGGACTTCGGCACCAAGGGGTGACGCCCGCTCAGTTCGCGGGCGCGGCCAGCTTCTGCACCCAGACCGTGCCGCGCGGGCCGGGCACGGCGGCCACCCCGGTGTCGCGGTAGGCGCAGTCGAGGAGGTTGCGCCGGTGGGCGGCGTCGTCCCGCCAGCTCGCGACCACGTCCGCCGGGTCCCGCTGTCCCTGGGCCAGGTTCTCCGCCCACGCCGACCAGCGGTACCCGGCCTCGGTCATCCGGGTGTCCGCGAACTCGCCCTCGGGGCTGGCGTGACCGTAGTAGCCGCGGGCCGTCATGTCCCGGGCGTAGGCGAGGGCGGCGGAGGTCAGCCGGGCGTCGGTGCGCAGCGGTCCGCAACCGGCCCGCGCGCGCAGCCGGTTGACCAGTTCGGTGACCCGCTCGCCCGGGTCGGCGGGGGTCGGCGCGACGGTACGGGTCGGGGTCGGCGCGGTGGTGGTGGGCGTGCGGGTGGGCGCCGGGCGGGTGGCGGCGGCGGTGACGGTGCTCGGCGTGGGCGTGGGGGTGGAGGTCGGCGCCGGGGTGGTGGCGGGCGGCGCGGCGGCGGGCCGGGCGGGCTCGGGGCGGGGTGCGGCGGGCCCGGGGAGGGTGAGCACGAGCGCCCCGAGGACGGCGACGGCCGCGACGCCGGCGGCCCCGGCCCCGGCCCGGCGTCCGGGGGTCCAGTACGGGGCGGCGTGCCCGGCCGACGGCCCGGCCGCCACGCCGGTCGGCTCCGCCACGCCGGTCGGCTCCGCCACGCCGGTCGGTTCGGTCGCGCCGGTGGGTTCGGTCGCGCCGGTCGGTTCCGTGCCGCCCGTCTGCTCCGCCCACCCGACCGGTTCCGCCGCGAACGCCGGGGCCGTACCGGCGTCCAGGAGGGCTCCGGCGGCGGGCGGGACCAGGCCGAGGCCGACGAGCAGGCCCTCGACGGGGGCGAGTCCGCGGCGGTCGCGGCCGGTGCCGCAGGCGCGGCAGTCGCGCAGGTGACGGGCGAGCCGCTTGCGCCACAGCGGGGACGGGCGGCCGTCCCACGAGGTGAGGGCGGCGGCCAGGTCGGGGCAGCGCGGGCGGGCGTCGAGGGCGCCGACGACCGCCCGGCCGGTCTCCAGGCGTTCCTTCATGCGCTGGACCCGGACGGCGGCGTGGGCCGGTTCGAGCCCGAGGGCCTCGGCGAGTTCGGCGCGGGTGAGTTCGCCGGCGGCCTCCAGCCACCACAGCGACAGCAGTTCGTGGTCGTCCTCGTCGAGCCAGCGGGTGGCCCGGGCGACGTCGCGGCGCTGTCCGGTCAGTCCGAGGCGGAGGATCGTGAGGTCGGTGAAGTCGCCGGCCGGGTCGGCGAGGCCGACGGCCCGGTCGAGGCCGGGGACGGGCGCCTGGCGGCGTTCCCGCCAGCGGCGGCGGACCCCGTTCATGGCGATGGCGACGAGCCAGGACCGGAAGCGCGCCGGGTCCCGCAGCGCGGGCAGCCCGTCGAGGGCGCGGACCAGGGTCTCCTGGACGATGTCGTCGGTGTCGGCGTGCCCGTCGAGGGCGCGGCCGACCACGTTGTGGACGAGCGGCAGGAAGGCGCGTACCAGTGCGTCCCTGGCGTGCGCATCGCCCGCGCGCGCCGCCTCCACCAGGGCGGTGGTGCGCTGCTCGTCACTGTGCATGGATGGTGCTCCCTTGTCCCCGGTCCGCTTCCCCGTCCTGCTGGAGACCCGAGGGGCCGGGTGGGGATAACACTTTTTTTCGCTCGACGCTCCGGTCGCTAGCCGGTCGGGTGGGGCAGGCGGGGGACGGTGGCCCCGTGGCCCTCCCGGACGGCTTCCACGACGGCGTCGTGGAGTTCTCGGCTCTCCTCCTCCGAGGAGCAGGGGACGGGACTGCCCGACATGGTGAACCAGTCGGATGCGCCGCTGTACTGCACGGCCACGCGTGCCTCACCGTCGGCGAAGGTCGTGTGCACGGTCAGGTCGCCCGTGACGATTCCGCCCTCGACGGTCAGCACCCCACCACGCCCGGTGTAGACACCGGCGGTCGTCCAAGATGCCCAGCTCATGCCCTCCAGGGTCACACCCGGATGGCGTATGCGCCACCGACGGGACCGCCCCGGCCGGAATCGTTCCGGCCGGGGCGGTACGCGTCGGGTGCCGGATCAGGCGAGCGACGCGACGGCCTCGTTGAACGTGGCGGACGGGCGCATGACGGCCGCGGCCTTGGCCGGGTCGGGCTGGTAGTAGCCGCCGATCTCGGCCGGGGAGCCCTGGACGGCGTTCAGCTCGTCGACGATCTTCTGCTCGTTCGCCGAGAGGGTCTCGGCGAGCGGGGCGAACGCCTTGGCGAGCTCGGCGTCCTCGGTCTGCGCGGCCAGCTCCTGGGCCCAGTACAGGGACAGGTAGAAGTGGCTGCCGCGGTTGTCGATGCCGCCGAGGCGACGGGTCGGCGACTTGTCCTCGTTGAGGAAGGTGCCGGTGGCGCGGTCCAGGGTGTCCGCGAGGACCTGGGCGCGGGCGTTGCCCGTGGTGGTGGCCAGGTGCTCGAAGGAGGCGGCCAGCGCGAAGAACTCGCCGAGCGAGTCCCAGCGGAGGTAGTTCTCCTTGACGAGCTGCTGGACGTGCTTCGGGGCGGAGCCGCCGGCGCCGGTCTCGAAGAGGCCGCCGCCCGCCATCAGCGGGACGACCGACAGCATCTTGGCGCTGGTGCCCAGCTCCAGGATCGGGAAGAGGTCGGTCAGGTAGTCGCGGAGGACGTTGCCGGTGACGGAGATGGTGTCCTCGCCGCGGCGGATGCGCTCCAGGGAGAACTTGGTGGCCTCGACCGGGGACAGGATCTGGATGTCCAGGCCCTCGGTGTCGTGCTCCGGCAGGTACTGCTTGACCTTCGCGATGAGCTGCGCGTCGTGGGCGCGCTCCTCGTCCAGCCAGAAGACGGCCGGGGCGCCGGTGGCGCGGGCGCGGGTGACGGCCAGCTTGACCCAGTCCTGGATCGGGAGGTCCTTGGTCTGGCAGGCGCGGAAGATGTCGCCCTCGGCGACCTCCTGCTCCAGGACCGTGGCGCCCGAGGCGTCGACGAGGCGGACGGTGCCGGCCGCGGCGATCTCGAAGGTCTTGTCGTGGGAGCCGTACTCCTCGGCCTTCTGCGCCATGAGGCCGACGTTCGGGACGGAGCCCATGGTCGACGGGTCGAAGGCGCCGTGGGCGCGGCAGTCCTCGATGACGGCCTGGTAGACGCCGGAGTAGCTGTGGTCCGGGAGGACCGCGAGCGTGTCGGCCTCCTGGCCGTCCGGGCCCCACATGTGGCCGGAGGTGCGGATCATGGCCGGCATCGAGGCGTCGACGATGACGTCGGACGGCACGTGCAGGTTGGTGATGCCCTTGTCGGAGTCGACCATCGCGAGGGCCGGGCCCTCGGCGAGCTCGGCGTCGAAGGACGCCTTGATCTCGGCGCCGTTCGGGAGGGCGTCCAGGCCCTTGAGGACGGTGCCGAGGCCGTCGTTGGCGGAGAGGCCGGCGGCCGCGAGCGCGTCGCCGTGGGCGGCGAAGGTCTTCGGGAAGAAGGCGCGCACGACGTGGCCGAAGATGATCGGGTCGGAGACCTTCATCATGGTGGCCTTGAGGTGCACCGAGAAGAGGACGCCCTCGGCCTTGGCGCGGGCGACCTGCTCCGAGAGGAAGGTCCGCAGGGCGGCGACGCGCATGACGGAGGCGTCGACGACCTCGCCCGCGATGACCTTGAGGGGGGCGCGCAGCTCGGTCACGGTGCCGTCGGCGGCGACGTGCTCGAAGCGGAGGGTGGTGTCCTCGGCGGCGACGAAGGACTTCTCGGTGCCGGCGAAGTCGTTCTCGCTCATGGTGGCGACGTTGGTCTTGGACTCGGGGGTCCAGGCGCCCATGCGGTGCGGGTGGTTCTTGGCGTAGTTCTTGACCGAGCCCGGCGCGCGGCGGTCGGAGTTGCCCTCGCGCAGGACCGGGTTGACGGCCGAGCCCTTGATCTTGTCGTAGCGGGCGCGGACGTCCTTGTCCTGGTCCGACTGCGGGTCGTCCGGGTAGTCCGGGAGCGCGTAGCCCTGGCCCTGGAGCTCGGCGATCGCGGCCTTCAGCTGCGGGATCGAGGCCGAGACGTTGGGCAGCTTGATGATGTTGGCCTGGGGGGTCTTGGCCAGGTCGCCGAGCTCGGCGAGGGCGTCGCCGATGCGCTGGCCCTCCTCCAGGAACTCGGGGAAGCTCGCGATGATGCGGCCCGCGAGCGAGATGTCACGCGTCTCGACCGTGACGCCGGCCGTGGAGGCATACGCCTGGATCACGGGCAGGAACGAGTACGTGGCCAGGGCCGGCGCCTCGTCGGTGTGGGTGTAGATGATGGTCGAGTCAGTCACCAGGGTGCTCCGCTCCAACGTCTGCGTATGCGAGATTGCTCGACATCAAGATATCTCGTGATCGTGGTTCTCCGTAAAGGGCCCCACGAGCTCTCCTTGATCGGGGGCGCCGGAGTCCTCGATGAGGGGTCCGCCGAGCCGGTACGAGGCGGGGCCGCCGGCCAGGTCGACGTGGCGGACCAGGAGCAGCAGGGCCAGCCCGGCAGCGGCCCCGACACCGGCGGCGAGGGCCTGGCCGCAGCGGTGAGCGAGGCGGAGCTCGTCGGGGTCGTACGGGGCGGTGGCGGGCAGGCCGAGGGTGTCGCCGAGCAGCAGGAAGCCGGCCGCGAGTCCGCCGGCGGCGAGCAGGGCGAGCGGCAGGGTCGCCGGGAGGCCGCGCAGGGTGGTGCCGCGCCGGGTGCCGGGGCGGACCTTGCCGCGGCGGGCGAGCAGGGCGATCAGGCCGCACTGGACGGCGAGCGCGAGCAGGGCGGCGGCGATGACGTCGCCGGGCCGGTGGTCGCCGGCGGCGACGGAGTACGCGCCGAGGGCGACGGCCCAGAGGGTGGCGGCGCCGACGACGAGCTCGCGGGAGCGGCGGGGCACGACCAGGGCGAGGGCGAAGGCGACCCCGAAGGCGAGGGTGGCCGTGGCGCTGGGGAAGCCGCTGGGGGCGAGCGCCCCGGCGGCGTCGGTGGCCCGGGGGCGGGGCGCGTACCGCTGGAGGAGTCCGGCGACGGCGAGCCCGACGGCGACGGCCCCGGCGGCGGCGCCGGTGAGCGCGTACCGCTTGCGCAGCACGCCGAGGCCGACGAGGAGGACGCAGGCGAGGACGAGGGAGAGGGTGGCGGCCCCGGCCAGGGAGGGGTGGTCGCGGAGGAAGGCGGCGACGCGGGTGTCGGCGCGCCGGCCGGTGACGGCGGCGTCGCCCCAGCGGCGGCCGGTCGCGGTGAGCACGAGGCCCGCGTAGACGAGGGTGAGCAGCAGGACGGCCCCGAGGCAGGCACGCCGGGTCCGGGTGCGGACGCGAGTGCTGAAGGAGTCCGCGGCCTCGCCGGCCACGGCGGCGTACCACCAGGTGTCACCGGCCTTGGGCGGCCTCGGGGAGCCGCCTATGCGCCTGTCGTAGGAAGCCATGCCCCGATTCGAACCCACGGGCGGCCGGGCCGCCTGCTGGGCTCACCCGAACGACACGCCGGGGCGCGGATTCACTCGCCGCGGGGGCCGAGCTGGGAGACGAGGAGGAGGACGAGGGCGGCGAGCAGCGTGAGCACGGCGATCAGGCCGACGGCGGAGCCCGCGGCGGGCTCGCCGGCGAATCCGCCGACGCTCTGGAGGAGGAAGGATCCGGCCATCAGCAGCTGGGCCCAGCCGTGGAGGGCGACCTTGCGGACCTTGTGGCGGAGCCAGGGCGGCACCCAGCCGGTGCGGAGGGTGGCGGTGCCGCTGACGGCGAGGAGGAGCGCGAACGCTCCCGGTATGACGTACCAGTTCATGGTGGCCCCCGGTCGTCGCCGGCCCGGTGCCGACGGTGGCGCGATCATGCCATGCGCGGGTGACGGGGGGGCCGTCGTCAGGAGGAGGCGCGGACGACGAGGTCGGTGGGGAGCATCCGGCGGGGCTGGTCGTCGGGCTCGCTCGGGGCGGCGATCTCGGCCAGCAGCAGTCGGGCCATGGTGCGGCCCATCTCCTCGATGGGCTGGCGGACGCTGGTGAGCGGCGGGTCCATGAGGCGGGCGACGGCGGAGTCGTCGACGCCGACGAGGGCGACGTCCTCGGGGACCCGGCGGCCGGCCTCGCGGAGCACGGCCCGGGCGCCGGCCGCCATCACGTCGGAGGCGGCGAAGACGGCGTCCAGGTCCGGGGCGCGGTCGAGGAGTTCGCGCATGGCGCGGCGGCCGCCCTCCTCGGTGAAGTCGCCGGTGGCGACGAGGGCGTCGTCGGCGGCGAGCCCGGCCTCGGCGAGGCCCTCGCGGTAGCCGTCGAGGCGGCAGCGGGCGCCGTACATGTCGAGGGGGCCGGTGATGGTGGCGACGCGGGTGCGGCCGCGGGCGGCGAGGTGGGCGACGGCGGTGCGGCCGGCCCCGGTGTTGTCGGAGTCGACGAAGGCGACCGGCTCGTCCTCGCGGCGGCGGCCGTTGAGCACGGCGGGCAGGCCGAGGGCGCGGACCTGGTCGGGCAGCGGGTCGTCGGCGTGCACGGAGACGAGCAGGACGCCGTCGACGCGCTGGGCGCCGAGGTACTGCTCGAAGCGCTGCCGCTCCTGGTCGCTGCGGATCAGGGTGAGCAGCAACTGCTTGTCGGCGGAGGCGAGTTCGCCGCTGACGCCGCGGATGATGTCGAGGAAGTAGGGCTCGGCGAAGAGCCGGGCCTCGGTCTCGGGGACGACGAGGGCGACGGCGTCGGTGCGGCTGCCGGCCAGCGCGCGGGCGGCCCGGTTGGGGATGTAGCCGAGTTCGGCGACGGCCTTCTCCACGGCCGCCTTGGCCTGCTCGCTCACCTTCGGGGAGCCGTTGATGACCCGGGAGACCGTGCCGCGGCCGACGCCGGCCCGGGCCGCGACCTCCTCCAGGGTGGGCCTGCCGGTCTGTCGCCCGCTCACCGCCATGCGCCGCTTCTCCCCTCGGCCCCGGGCGCGCCGCCCGCTCGACCGCCCGTACTGTGCGGCGAACCTATCAGGCGGGCGGCGGGCCCCGGCGGGATCAGACGTCGGTGGGCGCGAGCTCCGCCATCGGGCCCCAGCCCGGCTGCTCCGTCTTCACGTTGATGATCTCGGGGGTGGCGGCGACGGCCCCGGCCATGGCCGCGAGTCCGGCGGCGAAGTGGTCGGAGGCGACGTGGACGGCGCCCGCCTCGTCGTCGGCGAAGCCCTCCAGGAGGGTGAAGACGTTCGGGTCGTCGACGCCGCGGGACCAGTCGAAGAAGAGGTTGCCGGGCTCCGCGCGGGTGGCGGCGGTGAAGTCGGCGACCAGGTCGAGCCACTGGTCGGCGAGGTGGGGGCGGACGGTGAAACGGACGGCGATGAAGATCATGCCGTCAGGCTGCGCCGGGCCGCCCGGCGCGGGCCAGGCCGGCCGTTCAGGATTCCGGCAGGGCCGGAAAGTCCGGCACCGCGCGGGCCAGCGCGGCCCGGACGGCGCCCTGGCGGCGGGCGAAGTCCGCGGTGGGCAGGGAGACGGACAGGGCGTGCACGATGCCGTCGCCGCGGTCGGGGACGGCGACCGCGAGGCAGGTGTAGGCGAGGTCCGCCTCGCCGACGGAGACCGCGTACCCCTGGCCGCGGACGGTGGCCATCTCGGCCTCGAAGCGTTCGGCGCCGATGATGGTCCGCTCGGTGAAGCGGGCCATGCCGTGCTCGGCGAGGTAGCGGCGGCGCCGGGCGCGCGGCAGGGCGGCGAGGAGCGCCTTGCCGTGCGCGGTGGCGTGCGCGCGGGCCTCCGGGCCGGGGGTGAAGGGGTGGGCGGTGTCGGTGACGGGGGCGGTGGTGTCGACGACGGTGATCAGCCCGTCGCGGTAGGCGGTGTGGTACGCCTCCGCGCCGGTCGCCCGGCGCAGCCGCCCGAGCAGCTCGCCGGTGGGGGCGCCGAGGCCGTGGTGGCGGAGGTGGGCGCGGTGCAGGGCCGGGACGCGGGGCCCGGGGGCGTACCCCTCGGCGGTGCGGACGAGGTGGCCGCGCGCGAGCAGCGGCCCGGTCAGGTGGTAGACGGTCGACAGCGAGCACCCCAGCGCCCGCGCGAGCGCCTTGGCGCCCACGGCCCGCCCGGCGTCCGCCACCAGGTCCAGCAGTTCGAGCGCCCGTTCCACCGACTGCGGACCGACGGCACCCCGCTGCGGCTCGGCGTGCGGGTGCGGGTACGGGGCGTCGGCGGGCATCGGACCAGGGTAGCGGCGCGCCCCGGGCGGCCCCCTGTCCGCACCCTCCGTGTCGGTCCCGTTCCGAGGGGTATCGACGCAGGTCAGAGCGGCTTTATGTGCATTTGACACTCTTTCGACGTACCGTCGTGAGGATCCCCTTGTCCCCGACGCCCCGGGAGAGCGTGTGCCCCGCCCCAGGACCGACCATGCCCCGACGCCCGCAGCCGGCGGCCGCCCACGGTGGCGGACGGTCGCGATCGCCACGGGCGTCGTCGCCGTCGCGGCGGGCGGGCTGTACGTGGCCGGTCTGGTGAGCACCGGTGACGACATATCCGCCGGCACCCGGGTCGCCGGGGTGGACATAGGCGGCCTGAGCAAGGCCGAGGCCGCCGAGCGGCTGCGGGCGCAGGCGCCGGCCGCGTGGACCGCACCGATCCCGGTGACCGTCGGCGAGCGGACCGAGAGCGTGGCCCCGGCCGCCGCCGGGCTGTCCGTCGACGCGGAGGCGACCGCCGAGCGGGCCGCCGACCCGTCCAAGGACCCGTTCACCGTCATCGGGCGCCTCTTCTCGTCCGGCGACCGCGAGATCGAGCCGGTCCTCGCCCATGACGCGGCGAAGACCGACGCGGCCGTCGCCGCGCTGGCGAAGCGGAACGACCGGGCCGTCAAGGAGGGCTCCGTCTCCTTCCGGGACGGCGAGGCCGTCGCCACCCGCTCCGTCGCCGGGCAGAAGCTCGACACCGCGAAGGCCGCCGAGGCCCTGCGGGCCGCCTACCCGGCCGCACCCGGCGCCGCCGCCGTGAGCCTGCCGGTGTCGGTGACCCAGCCGAAGCTGGCCGCCGCCGAGGTCACCCGCTTCCTCGACGCGTACGCGAAGCCCGCCGTCTCCGGCCCGGTCACGCTGACCGTCGGCGACCAGAAGCTGCGGATCACCCCGGAGACCCTGGGCGACCACCTGACGGTGAAGAACGACGACGGCCGGCTGACCGGCTCGCTCGACTCCGCCGCGCTGCTGCGCGACCCGGACGTGGCCCGCCCGCTCGCCGCCATGACCGGCGCGCCGGTGGAGGGCACCCTCGGGGTGCGGGACGGCAAGGTCGTCGTCGTGGAGGAGGGCAGGCCGGGCCGCGAGGTGACCGAGAAGTCGCTCGGCGCCGCCGTGGACCCGCTGCTCACCCGGACCGGGGAGGCGGCCCGTACCGCCACCGTGGCCACCAAGGTCACCCAGCCGCAGGTGAGCACCGCCACCCTCGGCTCGCTGGGCATCCAGGAGCAGATGTCCACCTTCACCGTGAACTTCCCCACGGCCCCCTACCGGACGGTGAACATCGGCCGGGCCGCCGAGCTGATCAACGGCTCGCTGGTGCGGCCGGGCGAGGTGTGGAGCTTCAACGAGACGGTGGGCGAGCGCACCGAGGAGAACGGCTTCGTCGACGGCACCATGATCCTCGACGGCCGCTACCAGGAGGCGCCCGGCGGCGGGGTGTCGGCGGTGGCGACCACCGTCTTCAACGCGGTCTTCTTCGCGGGCGTGCAGCCGGTCGAGTACGGCGCGCACTCCTTCTACATCGAGCGCTACCCGGCGGGCCGGGAGGCCACCGTGGCCTGGGGCAGCCTGGACCAGAAGTTCCGCAACGACTCGGGCAAGCCGATCTACATCGCGGCGAGCGCCACGGACTCCTCGGTGACCATCACCTTCTACGGCACCAAGAAGTACGACTCCGTGGAGGCGGTCGCCGGTCCGCGGACCAACATCACCAAGCCGGAGAAGCGCGAGGCCACCGGCGAGAAGTGCGTGCCGCAGGAGCCGCTGGAGGGCTTCGACATCGCCGTCGACCGGGTCTTCAAGAACGGCGGCGAGGAGGTCAAGCGGCAGACCTTCAAGACCCACTACACCCCGCGCGACGAGGTCGTCTGCAACTGACGCCGTCCGGGGCGGAGTGTCCTCCCCGCCGCGCGCGGGCATGCATGCCTGGGTGCGGCCGGTCCGGGCCGCACCTGCCCCCGTGGGAGGTGTGCCGTGGCCGAGTTCGGCGAGGTTCCCCCCTACGCCCGGCTGCTCGCGGGCGCGGTCCGGGACGGGGTGTGCCCGGGGGCCGTCTGGGCGGTCGGCGACGCCGCCGGCACGTGGTCGGCCGGCGCCGTCGGGGTCCTCGACCCGGCGCTTCCGGAGGAGCCGGTGCGTCCGGACACCCTCTTCGACGTGGCCAGCCTCACCAAGATCCTCTCCGTCTGGGCGGTGACCGGCACCCTGGTGGACGCCGGGAAGCTGGACCTGTCGGCGCCGCTCGGCACCTTCTGGCCGGCGGCGGCCGGACGCCCGGTCGGCGCCGTCACCCCGCACCACCTCCTCACCCACACCGCCGGGATGCCGCTCCGGGCCAATCTGCGCTTCCTGTACGGCTCCGACCCGCAGGACGTGCGGGACGGGGTGCTCGCCGAGCCGCTGCGGCACCCGCCGGGCGCGGCCGTCGCGTACACCGACCGGGCGGCGCTGATCCTCGGCTGGCTGGCCGAGCACCTGACGGGCCGGCCGCTCGCCCGCCTCGCCGAGGAGCGCGTGTGGGCGCCGCTCGGCATGCGCGAGACCCGCTGGGGCCCGCTGCCGCCCGATGCCGCGGTCCGCTGCGCGCCCACGGAGTACGACGAGGAGACCGGGCGCCACCTCAGGGGAACAGTCCACGACTTCTCGGCCCGGCTGCTCGGCGGGGCGTGCGGGATCGCCGGCGTCTTCACCACGGCCGGCGACACGGGCCGCTTCCTGCGCGGTGTCCTCGACCCGCCCCCGGGCACCTTCTCCCCGGCCTGGACGGCGGCCTCCCTGCGGGTCGGCACGGGGGACCTCGGTCCGGCGCGCGGCCTGCTCTGGCACCCGGCGCCCGGCACCGCGCCCGCCGACGACGTGTGGGCCCACTTCGGCTTCACCGGGACGGCGATGTGGGTCTCCCCCGCCCGCTCCCGCTGGGCGGTCCTGCTGACCAACCGGCTGTACACGACCCGGGATCCGGCCCCGCTGGCCCGGGTCCGCGAGGCGTTCCGGGCCCGCGCGTTCGGGTGAGCCGCGGGCGTTGTCGGTGCGGGGCCCTACGGTGCTGCCGTGGCCGACTCCTATACGACGCTGTGGACCGACGACCTCTGCCGGGAGCTGAAGCGCTCCGGTCACGAGGGCGTGCGGCTGACGATGCTCTTCGGCGGGCCGTACGGCTCGCTGCCCAGTTTCCTGCGGGCCGGGCTGCGCCCCGGGGACACGGTCTTCCCGGTGCGGGCCCACCGCACCCGGCTCCATGTGCTGGGGGCGATGGAGGTGTCCCGCGTCCTGCCGTACGAGGAGGCGGGGACGGAACTGCACGACGACGACTACAACAAGCTCCTGTACTGGCGGATCCTCAAGACCGGCTTCGTCACCGAGGTGCTGCTCGGTCCGCCGGGCTCCCCGCTCTCCTTCGACACGGTGGTCCCGGGCGACCTCCTGGAGCGGCTGACCTTCACCTCCCGCCGGGGCGAGCGGAACCTGAAGTACGTGGAGGACGGGCGGCTGCTCCGCTCGGTCAGCCTCCAGGGCGTCTACCGGCTGGCGCCGGGCTCGGCGGCGGAGCTGCGGCGGCTGGTCGGGGACCGGTTCGGCGGGCCGGAGGTGTGAGCTGCGGGACATGCGTTCGGGCCCCCTTGTGGGGGTGAAGGACCCCCGGGTTACCATATGAGCGCCGTCTAGCTCGAAAGATAAATCTTGTGACTGTCAATGATGACTCGTTCACCAGCTGGAAGAACCGTGAGGAGATCGCGGAGTCGATGATCCCGATCATCGGGAAGCTGCATCGTGAGCAGGACGTCACCGTCCTCGTTCACAGCCGCTCCCTGGTGAACAAGTCGGTCGTCAGCATCCTCAAGACGCACCGCTTCGCCCGCCAGATCGCCGGCGAGGAGCTCTCGGTCACCGAGACGCTGCCTTTCCTGCAGACGCTCACCACGCTCGACCTCGGCCCCTCGCAGATCGACATCGGCATGCTGGCCGCCGAGTACAAGGCCGACTCGCGCGGCCTGACGGTCGAGGAGTTCACCGCGGAGGCCGTCGCCGGCGCCACGGGTGCCAACAAGATCGAGCGCCGTGACGGCCGGGACGTCGTCCTCTACGGCTTCGGCCGCATCGGCCGCCTCGTCGCCCGCCTCCTCATCGAGAAGGCCGGTTCGGGCAACGGCCTGCGGCTGCGCGCCATCGTCGTGCGCGGTGGCGGCGAGGCCGACCTCGTCAAGCGCGCCTCGCTGCTGCGCCGGGACTCGATCCACGGCCAGTTCCAGGGCACGATCACCGTCGACGAGGCCAACAGCTCCATCGTCGCCAACGGCAACACGATCAAGGTCATCTACGCCAACGACCCCTCCGAGGTCGACTACACGGCGTACGGCATCGAGAACGCCATCCTGATCGACAACACCGGCAAGTGGCGCGACCGCGAGGGCCTGTCGAAGCACCTGCGTCCGGGCATCGACAAGGTCGTCCTGACCGCCCCGGGCAAGGGCGACGTGCCGAACATCGTGCACGGTGTCAACCACGACACGATCAAGCCGGACGAGCAGATCCTCTCCTGCGCCTCCTGCACCACCAACGCCATCGTCCCGCCGCTCAAGGCGATGGACGACGAGTACGGCGTGCTGCGCGGTCACGTGGAGACCGTCCACTCGTTCACGAACGACCAGAACCTGCTGGACAACTACCACAAGGCCGACCGCCGCGGCCGTTCCGCGCCGCTCAACATGGTGATCACCGAGACCGGTGCCGCCTCGGCCGTCGCGAAGGCGCTGCCGGAGCTGAAGGCCCCGATCACGGGCAGCTCGATCCGCGTCCCCGTCCCGGACGTCTCGATCGCCATCCTCAGCCTGCGCCTGGGCCGCGAGACCACCCGCGACGAGGTGCTGGAGTACCTGCGCGACGTCTCGCTGCACTCGCCGCTGAAGCGTCAGATCGACTTCACCACGGCCCCCGACGCCGTCTCGATGGACTTCGTCGGCTCGCGCCACGCGTCCATCGTCGACGCCGGCGCGACCAAGGTCGACGGCGACAACGCGATCCTGTACCTGTGGTACGACAACGAGTTCGGCTACTCCTGCCAGGTCATCCGGGTCGTCCAGCACGTCTCGGGCGTCGAGTACCCGACCTTCCCGGCCCCGGCGGTCTGATCCCCGCCCGCGCCCACGCGAACGGCGCGCCGCACTCCCCCGTGGGGTGCGGCGCGCCGTTCGTCGTGTCCGGGCCGGATCAGCGCTTGCGGACCGAGCGCAGCGCGCCGGCCGCCGGCTCGACCGGCTCGTCCCGGGCCTCCGCCCAGAGCGAGCGGACGTGGCCGAGGTGGCGCATCATGCACGCCTCGGCGCCGGCCCGGTCGCGGGCGATCATCAGGTCGAGCAGTTCGACGTGCTCCTCGGCGGAGGAGACCAGCTTGCCGGCCTCGTCCAGACCGGTCAGCCCGTAGAGACGGGACCGCTTGCGCAGGTCGCCCACGGTCTCCACCAGCCGGTCGTTCCCGCTCAGGCCGAGGAGGGTGAGGTGGAACTGCCGGTCCGCCTCCAGATAGCCGATGAGGTTGTGCTCGCGGGCGTTGACCACGATCTCCTCGGCCAGCGGGCGCAGCGCCTCCAGTTGCTCGGTCGTCGCGGTCTCGGTGACCCGGCCGACCGTCGGCACCTCGATGAGCATGCGCAGCTCGGTGCACTGGTCGAGCTCCCGCTCGCTGACCTCGGTGATCCGGAAGCCCTTGTTGCGGACCGGTTCGACGAGGCCCTCGCGGGCCAGGTCGAGCATGGCCTCGCGCACCGGGGTGGCCGACACGCCGAGCTCGGCCGCCAGGCCCGGGGCCGAGTAGACGGTCCCGGGCTTCAGCTCACCGGCCGTGAGGGCCGCGCGCAGCGCGTGCCCCACCTGGTCGCGAAGCCGCTCCTGGGCCTTGATGAGACTGTGCTGCTTCAGGTCACCCACGCCGTTCCTCCGAGAATCCGCAGGCGACCAGCGTACAATGTCACGTTTCTCAGCCAGGGGCTGCCCGGTGGACCGCGACGGCCACGGCGAGATCCTGCCAGGCCATGCCCACGCTCTTGAAGAGGCGGGGGGCCGGGCCGGGGGCGGGCAGCGCCGGGCCCCGGACGAGGTCGGCGAGGGTGCCGGTGATGTGGCCGGGTCCGATCGCCCCCTCCGCCTCGGGGATCAGCAGGTCACCGGCCTCCCGCAGGGCCGCCGACCGGGCCTCGACCCACACCTCGGAGCGGCGGACCAGGGCGGTGTCGGTCTCGCGGGCGTCCGGCTCGTGCGAGCCGACGGCGACGACCACCGCCCCGGGCGCCACCCGCCGCCCGTCGAAGAGGGGGGTGCGGGCGGTGGTGCAGCAGACCACCAGGTCCGCCTCCGCCACCTCCCCGGCGGTGCCGACGCGGGCCTCGGGCACGCCGATCCCCCGCGCGTACGCGGCCAGCCCCTCGGCCCGCCCCGGGTCGCGGGCCACCACGGTGACGGAGGCGAGCTTCCGCACCGCGAGCAGCGCGTCGACGTGCCCGTACGCCTGCGGTCCCGAGCCGAACACCACCGCCCGCAGCGGCCGCTCCCCCGGCGTGAGGTGACGGACCGCCAGGGCGGAGACGGCCGGGGTGCGCAGCGCGGTGAGGGCGGCGCCGTCGAGCAGGGCGCGGGGCAGGAGGGTGGTCCCGTCGAGGAGGAGGTAGCTCCCGGTGATGCGGGGCAGTCCGAGAGCGGCGTTGCCGGGCGCCACTCCGGCGATCTTCACCCCGGCCCAGCGGCCGGCCGCGGCCGGCATGAGCAGCAGCTCGCCGGCCGGGACGGGGACGGCGGAGCGGGGCGGGCAGGTCTCGGGGTCGAGCCCGTCCCGCAGCACCGCGGCCAGGGCCTCGACGGCGGCGGCCGGGGCGAGCGCCCGGGTGACGGCGCCGCCGTCGAGGTACGGGAGCGCGGTCACAGGAGGAACCCCGCGCCGAGGGTGTCGTCCGGGTCGAGGGTGAAGAGCGCCTCGCCGGTGCGGTGGGCGGTGCCGGTGACCTCGGTGACGAGTCCGCCGGCGGGGTCGCCGCCGGGGAGCACGCGGCCGGTGAAGACGGTGCCGGCGATCGACTCGTGGGTGAGGACCTGACCTTCCTTCAGACGGCCCTCGTCGGCGAGGAGGGCGAGCCGGGTGGAGGTGCCGGAGCCGCACGGCGAGCGGTCGATCTGGCCGTCGGCGAAGACGGTGACGTTCCGCTGGCGCGGCCCTTCGGGGGTGTCGGGCAGGTCCTCGTACAGGATGACGCCGTAGACGCCGGAGAGCAGCGGCCCGTCGGGGTGCCAGGTGGCGGGGTGGCCGGCGAGCGCGGTGCGGATCTCCCGGCCCACCCGGGTGAGCGCGGGCAGGGACGCCCTGTCCACGGTGAGGCCGAGGTCGCGGGCGGAGACGGAGGCGTAGCAGGCGCCGGCGTGGGCGAGGTCGACCTCGACGATGCCGAGGCCGGTGGCGACGGGCACCTTGCGGGCGGTGACCCGGGCGGGCACGTTGCGGAAGGTGACGCCGGTGGTGCGGCCGCCGGACCGGTGGACGGTGGCGGTGACCCGGCCGGACGGCACGTCGATGCGGACGGGCACGTCGCGGTCGCCGGGGCCGGCCGGGACGCGGCCGGTGTCGACGGCCCAGGCGGCGAGGGCGATGGTGCCGTGGCCGCAGGCGGTGGAGAAGCCGTCCTTGTGCCAGAAGAGGACGCCGAGATGGGCGCCGTCGTCGTCGGGCGGGACGACGAACCCGCCGTACATGCCGGCGTGGCCGCGCGGTTCCTGGACGAGGAGGCGGCGCAGCGCGTCCAGGGGGCCGGGGCGGGGGGCGGTGCCGGAGCCGCCGGGGCCGATGGCGGTGGCGCACCGCTCGGCGACGGTGTCGCCGGGGGCGGGCGGCAGTCCGTCGGCGACGATCCGGAAGGGTTCGCCGGCGGTGTGGTAGTCGATGACGCGGACGCCGTCCGCGGGGAGGTCGGTCACAGCAGGAATCCGGCGGGGAAGGGGTCGGTGGGGTCGAGGAAGTACTGGGCGGTGCCGGTGATCCAGGCCCGTCCGGTGACGGTGGGGACGACCGCGGGCCGGCCGCCGACGGTGGTCTCGGCGACGAGCCGGCCGGTGAACTCGGTGCCGATGAAGGACTCGTTGACGAAGTCGGTGTCGAGCGCGAGCTGTCCGCGGGCGTGCAGCTGGGCCATCCGGGCGCTGGTGCCGGTGCCGCACGGGGAGCGGTCGAACCAGCCGGGGTGGATGGCCATGGCGTGCCGGGAGCGGGTGGCGTCGGAGCCGGGGGCGGCGAGGTAGACGTGCTTGACGCCGGCGACGGCCGGGTCCTCGGGGTGGACGGGCCGGTCGTCGCCCGCGTTGATCGCGTCCATGATCGCCAGTCCGGCGGTGATCAGTTCCTGTTTGTGGGCGCGGTCGAAGGGGAGGCCGAGGGCGTCGAGTTCGACGAAGGCGTAGAAGTTGCCGCCGTAGGCGAGGTCGTAGGTGACGGTGCCGAAGCCGGGGACCTCGGTCTTGAGGTCGAGGCCGACGCTGAAGGCGGGGACGTTGGTGAGGGTGACGGAGCGGGCGGCGCCGTCCTCGACGCGGACGTCGACGGAGACGAGTCCGGCCGGGGTGTCGAGGCGGACGGTGGTGACCGGTTCGGTGACCGGGACCATGCCGGTCTCGACGAGGACGGTGGCGACGCCGATGGTGCCGTGGCCGCACATCGGGAGCAGGCCGGAGACCTCGACGAAGAGGACTCCGTAGTCGGCGTCGGGGCGGGTGGCGGGCTGGAGGATGGCCCCGCTCATGGCGGCGTGGCCGCGCGGTTCGTACATGAGCAGGGTGCGCAGGTCGTCGCGGTGCTCGATGAAGTGGAGGCGCTTCTCGGCCATGGTGGCGCCGGGGATCACCCCCACTCCGCCGGTGATCACCCGGGTGGGCATGCCCTCGGTGTGGGAGTCCACCGCGTGGTAGACGTGTCGGGTGCGCATGGGCTGTCTTCCCCCTGGGATCAGCGGAGTCCTTCGGCGAGGACCTTCTCGGTGGCGGCGCGGACGGCGGTTCCGGCGGGGCCGGTGAGCGGCAGGCGCGGCGGGCGGGTGGGGCCGCCGGGGCGGCCGGCGAGGTCCATGGAGAGCTTGATGGCCTGGACGAACTCGGTCTTGGAGTCCCAGCGGTAGAGGGGGTGCAGCGCCTTGTAGAGCGGCAGCGCGGTGGCGAGGTCGCCGTCGACGGCGGCCCGGTAGAGGGTGGCGGCGGACTCGGGCAGGGCGTTGGGGTAGCCGGCGATCCAGCCGACGGCGCCGGCGATGGCCAGTTCCAGGAGGACGTCGTCGGCGCCGATGAGGAGGTCGAGTCCGGGGGCGAGTTCGGCGATCTCGTAGGCGCGGCGGACGTCGCCGCTGAACTCCTTGACGGCGACGATGTTCCCGTCGGCGTGGAGGCGGGCGAGGAGCGCCGGGGTGAGGTCGACCTTGGTGTCGATGGGGTTGTTGTAGGCGACGATCGGCAGCCCGGCGCGGGCGACCTCGGCGTAGTGGGCGCGGACGGCCTCCTCGTCGGCGCGGTAGGCGTTGGGCGGCAGGAGGAGGACGGATCCCGCGCCGGCCTCGGCGGCCTGCTCGGCCCAACGGCGGGACTCGGCGGAGCCGTAGGCGGCGACGCCGGGCATGACGCGGGAGCCGTCGCCGGCGGCCTCGACGGCGGTGCGGACGACCGCGGCGCGCTCGGCGTCGGTGAGGGTCTGGTACTCACCCAGCGAGCCGTTGGGGACGACGCCGTCGCAGCCGTTGTCGATCAGCCAGCGGACGTGGGCGGCGTAGGCGTCGAGGTCGACGGAGAGGTCCTCGCGCAGCGGCAGGGTGGTGGCGACCATGATGCCGTGCCAGGGGCGGGTGCGGGTGTCGTTCATGGTGACGTACTCCTTTGTAGTGTGTGACATTTTACTAAGGGGTGTGCGGCGGCCACAAGAGCGCGGTCACCACGGAAAAGGGGGTCAGTCGGCGGGGAGCTCGGCGAGCTCCCCGAGGCGCACGGGGCAGGCCAGCGGGCGCCGGTCGGCGACGGGTTCGCCGCCGGTCAGGGCGGCCACGGCGGGGCCGCACATCCGGCCCTGGCACCAGCCCATCCCGGCGCGGGTCAGCAGCTTGACCGTGCGCGCGTCGGTGGCGCCCAGCTCCTCCACCGCCTCGCGGACGCGCCCCGCGGGGACCTCCTCGCAGCGGCACACGGCGGTCTCCTCGCGGAGCCAGCCGGTCCAGCCGGCACCGGGCCGGTGGGCGGCGCCCATGGCGTCGGCGAAGGCCCGCAGCCGCGCGCGGCGCCGGGCGAGGGCCGCCGGGACGGCCCGCCCGGCGATCGAGTGGGCCGCGATCTCACCCTCGGTGAGGGCGAGTTGGGCGCCGCCGACGCCGCCGGTCTCGCCCGCCGCCCAGACGCCGGGCACGGAGGTGCGCAGGCCGGGGGTGAGGACGAGGGCGGCGGTGCCGTCGGCGGCGGTGCGGGTGGCGCAGCCGAGCGCGGTGGCGAGGGAGAGTTCGGGGACCAGGCCGTGGCCGACGGCGAGCGCGTCGCAGGGGATGCGCCGCCCGGTGCCGGGCAGGGGCCGCCAGTCGCGGTCGAGCCGGGCGACGGTCACCGCCTCGACCCGGTCGGTGCCGTGCGCCTCGACGACGGCGTGCCGGAGCAGCGGGCGGACCTGGTGGCGGACCAACGCGCCTCCGTAGAGGGCGCCTTCGGCGAGCTTGGCCGGGTTGCGCAGCAGGGTGCCGGTGTGGCGGGCGTACGGCCCGTATCCGGCGGCCTCGACGACGGCCGGGACGCGGGCCCCGGCGGCGGCCAGCGAGGCGGCGACGGCGAGCAGCAGCGGACCGCTGCCCGCGACGACCACGCGGCGGCCGGGCAGCACGAGCCCGCTCTTGAGCATGGCCTGGGCCCCTCCGGCGCCGACGACGCCGGGCAGGGTCCAGCCGGGGAAGGGGAGCTGGCGCTCGTACGCCCCGGTGGCGAGCAGCACGGCGCGGGCGCGTACGGGCTCCGCGGCGGCGTCGTCGGTCCGGGCGTGGACGGTCCAGTCGGTGCCGGAACCGGTGACGCTCCACACCTGATGGTCCGCCAGGCACCGGACGCGGCCCGCCCGTTCGTACGCCCGCAGCTCGGCCTCGCGGCCGGCGAAGGCGTCCCAGTCGTGGTGCAGGGCCTGGGGGCGGGTGGCGCCGAGGGCGGGGTCGGGGTGGCGGTAGTACTGGCCGCCGGGGCGGGCGCCCGCGTCGAGCAGGGTGACGGCGAGGCCGAGCGCGGCGGCGGTGACGGCGGCGGCGAGCCCGGCGGGTCCGGCGCCGACGATCGCGAGGTCGGCGGGCGCGGCGGGGTCAGACGGCGAGGTCGTCATGGCCGGTTCCCTCCTGGGTGGTGACGAGGCCGCCGGGGCGGGCCGGGACGAGGCAGGCGCGGCGGTTCGGGGTGCCGTCGACGGTGACGAGGCAGTCGAAGCACTGGCCGATGCCGCAGAAGGCGCCGCGCGGTTCGCCGCCGTGTCGGGTGGTGCGCCAGGCGAGGACGCCCGCGCCCCAGAGGGCGGCGGCGACGGTCTGTCCGGCGGCGGCCGGGATCTCCCGCCCGTCGAAGCGGAAGGTGAAGGTCTCCTGCGGCGCGCCTCCGACGAGGGCGCGCGGGGTGCGGCGGCTCAACTCTGCTGCTCCTGCGGGGGGATCGGGTCTGCGGTGCCGAAGTCGCGCTCGGGGCGGAACGGCGCCGGGTCGAGCGGGGGCGCGGCGCCGGTGAGGGCGGCGGCGACGAGGACGCCGGTGGCGGGGGCGAGGCCGATGCCCGCCCCCTCGTGGCCGCAGGCGTGGTGGAGGCCCGGGACGCGCGGGTCGGCGCCGATCGCCGGGAGGTGGTCCGGGAGGTAGGGGCGGAAGCCGTGGTAGGCGCGGAGCACCCGCACGTCGGCGAGGACCGGGAAGAGCGCGGCGGCCTGGGCGGCGAGCCGGCGGAGCGCCTCGGTGGAGAGCGCCCGGTCGAAGCCGACGCGTTCGCGGGTGGCGCCGACGAGGACGGGCCCGCCGGGGGTGCCCTCGACGACGGCGGAGGACTGGAGGGCGGCGGAGCCGCTGGCCACGTCGGCGATGTAGTCGGCGGCGTAGACCTTGTGCCGGACGATCCGCGGGAGGGGCTCGGTGACGAGGACGAAGCCGCGGCGGGGCAGCACGGGCAGGTGGACGCCGGCGAGCCGGGCGACTTCGCCGCCCCAGGTGCCGGCGGCGTTGACGACGGCGGGGGCGAGGAGTTCGCGGCGGGCGGTGCGCACGCCCCGGACGGCTCCGGCCGGGTCGCGGAGGACCGCGGTGACCCGCTCGCCGAGGTGGAGCGCGGCGCCGGAGGCGGCGAGCAGCCGGGCGGCGGCCTGGGCGGGCTGGACCTGGGCGTCCTGCGGGTAGTGGAAGCCGCCGGCGAGGCCGGGGGCGAGGTGGGGTTCGAGGTCGGCGAGCCGGTCGGCGGGGATCTCGGCGGCGTCGACGCCGGCCGCCCGCTGGCCCTCCGCGAAGGCGCGGAGGGCCTTGAGGGCGGACTCGTCGGGCGCCACGACGAGCCCGCCCTTGGGCTCGTACTCGGTCTCCGGCGGGAGTGTGGCGGAGAGTTCGCGCCAGAGTCTCGTGGACAGCAGCGCGAGGTCGAGCTCGGGGCCCGCCTCCTTGTCGGAGACGAGCAGGTTGCCTTCCCCGGCACCGGTGGTGCCGCCCGCGACGGGACCGCGGTCGACCACGGCGACGGTGAGTCCGGAGCGTGTGGCGTAGTAGGCGCATGCGGCGCCGACGACGCCGGCTCCGATGATCACGACGTCCGGGGAGTGTCTCTTGGGCACGGCAGTAATATGTCACATTCTTCTTGCGGTGCCCAGGGCCTTCCGGCACCTGGGCACGGTGGAGGTGCGGTCAGCCGCGCAGCGGGCCTTCGCAGCGGAAGGCCGACGTGCCCGCGACCCGGGTGGACCAGATCTCGACCGGCCCGAAGCTGCAGTTCATGTCGGCCAGATTGTTCAGCGCCGCGCCCGCGCGGTCGAGGATGAAGTAGTCGACCGTCTCGGACATGTCCTTGAAGTTCTGGTCGTCGCTGTCGGCGTTCGCCAGGTTCGCGGTGATCCGGCCGGTGCAGACGAAGCGGCGCTTGCCGGGCTCGCCGTTCTCGACGCAGTCCGGGTTGTTGTACGTGGCGTTGGCGAAGGCCGTCCTCACCCCGGCGACGGTCGAGTACGTGAGCTGCGCGTCGGGGGTGAACGTGGTGTCGGGGACGAACAGCTCGTCGACCTTGGCGATCTGCGCGTCCAGGAAGCGGTCGTACGCCTGCTGGAGTCCGGCGTCCGAGCTCAGCCGCTCCCGCCAGGCGTCGTAGCCGGCGACGTCGTCGGCGCGCAGGCGGGTGTACATCTCGCGGATCAGCGAGGGGCGCTCGGTCCACAGGAACTCGAAGAAGGTGCCCGCGTAGTTGTAGAAGCGGAAGCCGTCTCCGTCGTAGGTGGCGTGCAGGATCTGCCGGAGGTTCATGCGGGGGCCGCCGCCGGCGGTGTCGTTGATGATGCCGCGGACCAGGGACTTGCGGACGGCGATGCCGTCGTCGCGGGTGGCGCCGTCGAAGAACTCGGCGGTGCCCTCGTCCATGAAGGTGGTGCGGTCGCCCTGGTACCAGGGGCCCTGGCCGAAGAAGCCGGGGACGGCGAAGCGGCCGTTGAGGTAGTGCGTGTACTCGTGGCGGAACAGCTCTTCGAGGGTGAGCGAGGAGTCCTGCGGGACGCGGCGCTGGTAGGTGTAGAAGGTGGCGCCGTTCTCGATGTAGATGCCGCCGTTGTTCGTGTCGTACCCGGTCAGGATCGGGTGGTAGTTCTCGTAGTCGGCCCGCGAGCCGTACAGGACGATGTTCAGGGTGGTGTTGGGGTCGCCGGCCAGCGGCTGCTCGCTGCCGACCACCCGGTGGAACTGCGCCTTGACCTGCTTGCTCGCGTAGTAGAGCTGGTCGACGGTGGCCCGGTCGAGACCGGTGCGGACCTTGAGGGCGGCGCCGGTCCCGGTGTCGTAGGTGTAGGAGTACGGGAAGATCCGGGCCTCGATGTCGGCCTTGCAGACGCCGTACGGCGCGCAGGCCTCGTAGAAGTTCAGCCAGGAGACGATCTTGGCCCAGGGCTGGCTGCCGGAGCCCCAGGCGGTCTCCACCGGGCCGATCAGGGCGCCGAGGTCGGCGACGATGCCGTCCCGCAGGCCGGCGACCTCGCCGAAGCGGCCGTACTCGCTGAGCGCGTCGCGCACGACCCAGGCGTTGGCGGTGCCCTTGAGGTGGGTGTGGCCGGCGAACGCCTTGAAGGCGGCGCGGTAGGCCGGGTCGGCGGCGACGGCGGCGTGGAAGGCGGCGTCCTGGTTGCCGGAGTAGATGCCCAGGTAGTTGACGGAGAGCGCGGAGAGCGCGGCGCCGGCCCAGGTCGGGTCCTGGTTCGTGGCGGGGTGCGCCGCGTCCATGGTGGCGAGCACCTTGGTGATGAGGCCGAGCTGGTGCTGGCGCAGGCCGGGGGCGCTGCCGATGTAGAGGGCCTCGCGGAGGGTGCGGGCGTTGGACGCGGTGACGTCGAAGGTGCGGGCGGCGGAGCCGAAGGCCGCGATGGCGCGGCGGACCGCGTCGACGGTCGGGGCGTCGGTGATGTCGATCTCGGAGCGCGAGAAGTCGTGGTAGGCGACCGCGTGGAGATAGGTGAACATCTCCTCCAGGTGGGAGGAGTTGCGGCCGTCATGGGCGGCGGCCAGGCCGGATATGCGCTGGGCGACGGCCTGCACGTGGGCGTCGGACATGACCCGGGCGAGGCGCGCGTCCCAGGTCCAGATCAGGCCCCTCAGACAGCCGTCGGCGGTGACGGCGGGGTCGGCGAGGAAGTCCGCGAAGGCGCTCGGGGAGAGGCCCGCGATGCCGTCGAGGGTGCACGGGACGCCGGCCACGAGGGTGGTCGCGGCGGGGGCGGCCTGCTGCTCGGCCGCGCCCTTGGCGCTCTTCTCGGCCCGGCCGGGGACGCGGGCCCGGGTGTCGCCGGTGCCGCCGGGGGCGGGGGCCGGGGCGGGCTTGGCCGTCCGGGCGTTGGCGAATCGTTCCACCTCGTCGAAGGGGTTCGGCTCGGCGGCGGGCGCGAAGGCGCCGGCCAGGGCGGAACCGGCGGCACGCGGCGCGGGCGCCTCGGCGGCCTGGGTCGCGGCCTGGCCGGCGGAGGCCACCAGGGTCACCGCGATCGCGGTGGCGAGGAGGGAGGAGCGCGCGATTCTGTGCTGGGACACGAGGTCTCCTGGATGGGGGTGGGGATGAGGGGGGTTGCGCGGCCGATCAGCCGAACCTGAACGCGAGTTGACGGAGAGACGACCGTCCGCCGCAGAGCTGTAACATAGTAATGTGAAATTGCACTGACAACCCCCGTGCAGGGGTCAGTTGCGACGGCCGGGGGGGGGCGGGGGCCCCCGGGGGGGGGGGGGGGGGGGCCCCGGCCCCGCCAGCGGGGGCGCACCCGGCGGGCCAGGGCGGGGGGTGCGGTGGGGGGCCGCCCCCCGCGCCCG
>NZ_JBHYKM010000006.1:32032-58574 GCF_042741435.1 Streptomyces sp. NPDC058955
CGGGTCGGCTCTTCTTTTGTGACTTTGTCCTATCGTCCCGCCCCGCCCGGGGGGGGGGGGGGGGCCGGGGCGCGGGGCGGGGGCCGGCGGCGCGGGGGGGGGGGGCCCGCCCCCCCCCCGGGCCCCCTCATCCGGGGCCGAACCGGCAGGTCAGCGCGGCGGGTTCGGTACGGCTCCGAGCCCGGGCGCCGTCGGCCGCAGCCCCTTCGCCGCACCCGCCGCCCGCTCCCGCGCCACCGCCGCCAGCGCCGCGTCGCCGATCGCGTCGGCCAGCCGGGCCCGGCCCAGCCAGTTGTAGGGGCTGTCCGGACGCAGCCCGTCCCGCTCGCTCAGCAGCAGCCGCGCCCGGTCGTGGTCCCCGGCGGCGAGCGCCGACTCCAGCAGCGTCCGCTGGACCGCGTCGCGCTGGGCGTGACTGCCCCCGAAGACCTGGATCCGGCGCCGCACCGGCCACAGCAGCTCCACCACGGCCGCGTGGTCACCCCTCCCCTGCGCCAACAGCGCCTCGCAGACGGGGAGTCCGATCTCGGCCGTCATGGCGTGGTTGGCGAGGGTCCGCCGGTCCTCGCCGCCCTCGGCCAGCCACCGCCGGCGGTCGGCCACCAGCGCCTCCGCCTCCGCGATCCGGCCCGCCCCCACGTAGGCCATCACCGCGTGGGCGTCGTTGAAGGCGTAGAACGGCGGATCGGCCCGCGCGGCCCAGGCGTCGGCGAGCCGCGCCCAGCGCTCCGGCTCCTCCCGTCCCGCGAGCCGCAGCCGCCACAACAGCGCGGCGGCGTCCAGCAGTTCCATGGCGAGACCCGCCGACTCGGTGTGGTGGACGGCCGCGTCGTAGACGCGCAGCGCGGTCTCCTCGGCGCCCGCCTCCAGGCAGTACAGGGCGTAGTGCCACCAGTTGTGCACGGTCAGGTAGTTGCCGCGCGTCCAGTCGTCCGCGCGCGCGTCGAGGAAGGCGACGCCCTCGGCGATCCGGCCCTGCATCTCGTAGGTGTGGGTGACGGCGTGCACGGCCCACACGTCCCTCGGATGCCGCTCGACCGCCGCGAGCCCGGTCTCCTCCGCGCGCCGGTAGTGCCCGGACTCCTCCAGTCCGAAGGCGTACATGCCGAGCAGCGGCCCCCAGGGCTCGTCCGCCCTCCCCCACGCCGACAGGGCCCCGCCGATCCGGTCCCGCAGCCGGACGGCGTCCCCGGTGAGGAAGTCCAGCTGGTGCCCGGCGAAGAGGGCGAGCACGTCCCTCGGGTACGCGAGGGACAGCTCCTCCAGGAGGTCGCCCGCCCCGTGCAGGTCGCCCGCGAGACAGGCCCCGGCGGCCGCCAGGTGGAGCCGCTCGCGCGCGGGCAGGGCGCTCGTGTCGCGGCCGGCGAGATAGCGCCCGAAGCGCGTGCGGGCCTCGGCGGCGGCGGTGTGCTCGGTGCCCAGCACGCCCAGGTAGACCGCGAACGCCTGGGCGTCGGGCGACTCGGGACTCGCCGCGAGCGCGTCCTCGACGGCTCGGGTGACCTCGGGCCGGAAGAAGAGCAGGGCCTCGACGGCCCGGTCCAGATGGCCCGCCCCCTCGGGTGTGCAGGCGTGCAGGGTGGTGCCGTGACGGTCGGTCGCCAATGCGGTTCCTCACCTCGGTTCCTCGGATACTGCGCCGTGTGCGGGCCCGGCCGGGGCGGACTCCGCTCCCGCCGGCACCGGGAGCGTGCCCCGGCCGGTCCCCCCGCACTCCGCCCGCGCCCCCGCGCGCCCCGCCCGCGCGGGGGACCGGGCGCTCGGCGAGCACGCGCCGCCGCTCGCACCCGCGCCCTCCTCGCCGAAGCGCCGGGACGGCGACATGATCCACTGGTCACGCACCGCAGGGCGCGGTGCGTGAGGAGAGTGAACGTTCATGTCCGTCGCCGACACCGCCGCCGACACCACCCCCGCCGCCCCCGCCGTCCGGGTCCGTCCGGTCCGGGAGGAGGACTTCGACCAGTGGCGCGCCCTGTACCGGGGCTACGCCGAGTTCTACCGGGTCGAGCAGACCGAGGAGGCCGCGCGGCTCGTCTGGTCCTGGCTCCACGACCCGGCGCACGAGGTGGAGGGGCTGGTGGCGGAGGGCGCCGACGGGCGGCTCGTCGGGCTCGCGCACTTCCGGCCGTTCGCCCGGCCGCTCTCCGCGACCGTCGGCGGCTGGCTCGACGACCTGTTCGTCGACCCGGCGAGCCGCGGCACCGGCGCGGCGGACCTGCTGCTGGCCGCGCTGCGCGGGATCGGCGCGGAGCGCGGCTGGAGCGTCGTCCGCTGGATCACGGCCGACGACAACCACCGCGCCCGCTCCAAGTACGACCAGGTGGCCACGCGCACGATGTGGATCACGTACGACATGGCCACCGAGGTCTGATCCGCCGCCCGCTAGCGGAGTTCCTCCGCGACGATCGTCGCGGCGGCGGCGACCAGTTCGTCCACGCCCTTGGCGTCCGGCTCGAACCGGGTGGTGAGGACGGAGAGGAGGATCGGGCCGCCGTCCGGCGGCCAGGTGACGGCGACGTCGTTGTTGCCGCCGTAGTCGCCGCCGCCGGTCTTGTCGGCGACGGTCCAGTCCGCCGGCAGGCCCTTGCGGAAGCGGTTGAGGCTGGTCGTGTTGCGGAGCAGCCAGTCGGTGAGCAGGGCGCGGTCGGCCGGTTCCAGGACCCGGCCGAGGACCAGCCGGCCGTAGGTCCTGGCGATCGCGCGCGGGGTGGTGGTGTCGGTGATCCGCCAGGGCTCGGCGGAGTTCAGCTCGGGCTCCCAGCGGTCGAGCCGGGTGACCGGGTCCCCGATCGAGCGGGCGAAGCGGGTGACGGCCGTGGGGCCGCCCAGCTCGCGCAGCAGCAGGTTGGCCGCGGTGTTGTCGCTGAACCGGATGGTGGCGTCGCAGAGTTCGGCGACCGTCATGCCCCGGGCCAGGTTCTCGTCCTTCTCGGTCACCGGTGACCAGCCCGAGCGCTTGACGTAGTCGGCCGTGTAGGTGAGGCGGCGGGCCAGGAAGCTGCCGTCGTGGTCGAGGTCGCGCAGGACGGCGGCGGCGGCGAGGGTCTTGAAGACCGAGCACATCGGGAAGCGCTCGCGGTCCCGGTGGGCGATGGTGCGGCCGGTGCGCACGTCGTGGGCGTGGACGCCGAGGCGGGCGTCGTACCGCTCCTCCAGGGCGCGCAGGCGGGCGACGACGGGCTCCTCGGGCCGGCCGGCCGGTCGGGACAAGGCGTGGGCGGAGCCGGCGTCGGCGAGTCCGAGGGCGGCGGTGAGGGCGGTGCCCGCGCCGAGGGCGAGGGCGGTCCGGCGGGAGGCGCCGGTGTGCTGGGAGTTCACGAACGTCCTTTCGGAGGTGATCGTTTCCGCAGTGCACCACGCGGAGGCGGCGCGACCGGTTCCGACACCCCGGGTTACCTGACGGTACGTGTTTCGGGGTTCACTGTCCGATCATGGACCCGGAGCACAGTGCTCCGCGCGTTGTGAAAGGACACGCATGCCATATCGCGAGGGGGGAAGCGGCACGGCACCGACCCTGATCCAGTCGGTACGCCGGGCCGTACGGCTGCTGGACGAGCTGGAGCGGCGCGGTGGCACGGGCAGCGCCAAGCAGCTGGCCCGCGAGGCGGTGCTGCCGCTGCCGACGGCGTACCACCTGCTGCGGACGCTGGTCCACGAGGGCCTGGTCCGCAACGACAACGGCGTCTACACGCTCGTCTCGCCGCTGCGCCGGGACACGGGCGCCCCGCACCACGAGCCGGCGCTCGGGATCCAGGCGTGGGTGGACACCCTCAGCCTCGACCTGGACGCGGCCGTCTACTTCGTCCAGTACCGGGACGGCGAGGTCGAGCTCGGGGCCGTGTCGGACAACCCGGCGCGGCCCCCGGTCGAGGAGTGGGCCGAGTTCCGGGCGACGGCGCACGCCCACGCCGCGGGCCAGAGCCTGCTGCTCCAGCTGGAGCCGGAGCAGCGCGGCGACCATCTGAGCCGCCACCCGGTCGCGGCGCTCACCCCGCACACGGTCCGGATGCGGCGCGACTTCGAGCGGCGGCTCGCCGCGCTGCCGCGGCGGCTGCCGGTCCTGGAGCACCAGGAGTACGCGCTCGGGACGGCCTGCGCGGCGGTGCCGATCACCGTCGGCGCGGAGACCGCGGCGGTGGCGCTGTCGATCCCCGCCTCCGAGGGGGCGCGGCTGCGCGGGCTGGCGGACCGGCTCCAGCAGCGGGCGGAGCAGGTGCTGATCTCCCAGACGTTCGCGGTCGCCGCGCACGGCCACGAGCCTTGACCGGCACCCGCGGGGCACGACGCCCGGCGGAGGGGGAAGCGGAAGGGGGCATCGCCAAGGGACCGGCGGTGCCCCTTTCTACAGCCCGCCGCAGGTCGGAATACCCCCACCTGTATGCACCCCCCAGGCCCGACGGCTGTGACGTGCAATACCCAGGGGGGTATTTGACCGGGCGCGGCGGGACCTCGTACGGTCGGACCCGTTGATACCCAGGGGGGTATTCAGACGTCTCCGGGAGGCTCCGCCGTGATCTTCACCCAGTACTACCTCGACTGCCTGTCCCACGCCTCGTACCTGATCGCCGACGAGGGGACGGGGCAGGCCGTGGTCGTGGACCCGCGCCGGGACGTCTCCGAGTACCTCGCGGACGCCGCCGCGCACGGCCTCACCGTGGTCGGCGTCATCAACACCCACTTCCACGCCGACTTCGTCGCCGGCCACCTGGAGCTGGCCGACCGCACCGGCGCCTGGATCGGCTACGGCCGGGGCGCGGAGACCGAGTACCCGATCCGCGCGCTCGGCGACGGCGAGCGGATCGCCCTCGGCGACGTCGTCCTGGAGGTCATGGCGACCCCGGGCCACACCCCCGAGTCGATCAGCGTCCTGGTGTACGAGCACGCCGGGGACGAGGTGGCGTACGGGGTCCTCACCGGCGACGCCCTCTTCATCGGGGACGTCGGCCGGCCCGACCTGCTCGCCTCGGTCGGCGTCGGCGCCGAGGAACTGGGCGGCATGCTCCACGACAGCGTCCAGCGCAAGCTGATGGGCCTGCCCGACGCGGTCCGCGTCTTCCCCGCCCACGGCGCCGGCTCGGCCTGCGGCAAGCACCTGTCGGCGGAGAAGTCCTCCACGATCGGGGAGCAGCGGGCCACCAACTACGCCTGCGCGCCCATGAGCCGGGAGGAGTTCACGGCCCTGGTCACCGCCGGCCAGTCCGCCGCCCCCGGCTACTTCGCCTACGACGCAGCGCTCAACCGCCGGGACCGCGGGCTGTACGACTCCGCCACCGCCGCCCGCCCGCTGGAACTCGCCGAGTTCACCGCGCTGCGGGACGCCGGGGCGGTCGTGGTCGACGCGCGCGATCCGCAGGAGTTCGCGGCCGGGCACCTGCGCGGCGCGGTGAACGTCCCGGCCGACGGCCGGTTCGCCGAGCAGGCGGGGACCGTCCTCGACCCCGGCGACCGGCTCGTCGTCCTCGCCCCCGAGGGCCGCGAGGAGGAGGTCGTCACCCGGCTCGCCCGCGTCGGCTTCGACCGCGCCGAGGGCTACCTCCCGGAGCCGGAGGCGGCCCTGGAGGCGCTGGCCGCCGAGGTCGCCCCGGCGAGCCGGATCACCGCCGCCCACCTGCGGACCGCCCTCGCCGGGCCGCGGCCGCCGCTCGTCGTGGACGTCCGGAGCGAGGGCGAACGGGAGGCCGACGGCTTCCTCGACGCGGCCGCGCACATCCCGCTCGCCGAACTCCCCCACCGCACCGGCGAACTCCCCGCCGACCGGCCCCTCGTCGTGCACTGCGCCGGCGGCCACCGCTCCTCGATCGCCGCCAGCCTGCTGCGCCGGCGCGGCTTCGCGGACGTCTCCGACCTCCTCGGCGGCCACGCGGCCTGGGCCCTGACGGCGCCTCGGCAGGACTGACCACCTCCCCCTTTCGCACACCCCTCACGAACGGAGCCACCCATGAGCGCCACCGCCCCCTCCCTCTCCCCCGCCGTCCTGCACCGCCTCGTCCAGGAGGGCCGCGCCCCGCGCCTCGTCGACGTCCGCACGCCCGGCGAGTTCCGCACCGCCCACCTCCCCGGCTCCGTGAACGTGCCGCTGTCCACCCTGCGCGAGCACCGCTCCGCGCTCCTCGACCACCTCGGCGGCGAGGTGGTCCTGGTGTGCCGCTCCGGACAGCGGGCGCGGGAGGCCGAGCGGGCGCTCGTCGAGGCGGGCCTGCCGCAGCCGCGGGTCCTGGACGGCGGGATCGTGGCCTGGGAGGCGACCGGCGCGCCCGTCGAGCGCGGTCCCGAGCGGTGGGAGATGGAGCGCCAGGTCCGGCTCGTCGCCGGCTCCGTCGTCCTGGTGACCGGTCTCGCCGGGCTCGTCGTGCCCGGCGTGCACCTCATCGGCACCGCCCTCGGCGCCGGTCTGACGTACGCCGCCCTCAGCAACTCCTGCGCCATGGGCGTCCTGCTCTCCCGGCTGCCGTACAACCGCGGCCCCCGGACCGACCTGGACACCGTGATCGCGGAGCTCCGGAGCTCCCGGTGACCGTCCTCGTCGTCGCCGCCTCCCTGCTCGTCGGCGTCAGCCTCGGCGTCCTCGGGGGCGGCGGCTCCCTCCTCACCGTCCCGGTCCTGGTCCACCTCGCCGGACAGGACGCCAAGGAGGCGATCGCCACCTCGCTCTTCGTCGTCGGCGTCACCAGCCTCGCCGCCCTGGTCGCGCACGCGCGGGCCGGACGCGTCCGCTGGCGGACCGGCCTGCTCGTCGGCGCCCTCAGCATGGCCGGCGCGTACGGCGGAGGCCGGGCCGCCGCGTACGTCCCCGGCGCCGTCCTCCTGGTCGCCTTCGCGCTGATGATGCTCGTCACGGCCGTCGCCATGCTGCGCCCCTCGCGCGGCCCGCGGCGGCCGGAGGTCCGGCGCGGGGATCCGCCGCCGGCGCGCCTGGCGGTCGTGGGGCCGGCCGTGGGCGGTGTGACCGGCTTCGTCGGCGCCGGCGGCGGCTTCCTCGTCGTCCCGGCCCTCAGCCTGCTCGGCGGGCTGCCGATGGGCGTCGCCGTGGGCACCTCGCTCCTGGTCATCGCGATGAACGCGTTCGCCGGCCTCGCCGGGCACCTCGCGAGCGTCTCCCTCGACTGGGGCCTCGCCCTCACCGTCACCGGCACGGCCGTGCTCGGCAGCCTGGCCGGGGCGCGCCTCGCCGGCCGGGTCCCCCAGGCGGCGCTCCGCAAGGCGTTCGGCTGGTTCGTCATGGCGATGGGCGTCCTCGTCCTCGCCCAGCAGTGACCGGTCCACACCCACACAGGGCGTTTTGATACCCCACGGGGTATCCTGGACAGTCGGGGACGACGAGAAGGAGGACCGCCGTGCAGGTCGACGACGAGGCGATGGCACCCGTGCTGAACCGCCTGCGGCGCGCCCAGGGGCAGCTGGCCGGGGTGATCGCGATGGTCGAGTCGGGCCGCGACTGCAAGGAGGTGGTGACCCAGCTGGCCGCCGTCTCCCGGGCCCTGGACCGGGCCGGGTTCAAGATCGTGGCGAGCGGGATGCGGCAGTGCCTGTCCGGTGACGCGGCGGACGCCCCGCCGATGACGGAGGCGGAGCTGGAGAAGCTCTTCCTGGCGCTGGCCTGAGCCCCCGCCGGCCCCCCGCCGCGACGCGGTGCGGGGTCCGCCGGCCCCGGCGCCTCCTATGCTGACCAGGTACGGAAGAACCAGGCCAGGGTTGGCAGACGAGGTAAGGGGCACCCCGCTCGATGAGCCGGAAGCAGCAGCGCGGAGAAGTCACCGTCGAGCGCGTCCTCGACGCCGCGCTCGACCTGTACGCGCGCGAGGGTGAGGCCGGCCTCACCGTCTCCGCGCTGACCCGGGTGAGCGGGGTCAGCACCGGCAGCGTCTACCACCACTTCGGCAACCTCCACGGGGTGATCAGCGCCCTCGCCCTGCGCTGGCTCGGCCGCCTCCTCGGCGAACTGGGCACCGCCCTGATCTCCCATCAGGACGCCCGCTCCGGCATCGAGGCGGTCGTGCGCGCCTACCTCGACTTCGTGCGCACCCAGCCGGCCGCGTCCAAGCTGCTCCACTCCCCCTTCGCGGACCAGGAGGGCGCGGCCCGCGCCAGCGAGATCCGCGACAACCAGGAGGCCCGGCTCACCCCGATCGAGCTGTGGCTCGACGGCCACCGGAAGGCCGGCGCGATCGCCGACCTCCCCACCCCGGTCATCGAGTCCCTGGTCCTCGGCCCGGTGATCGGCATGGCCCGCCGCTGGCTCACCCTGGGGGACGTCGACCTCGAAGAGGCCGCCCGCATCCTCCCGGACCGCATCTGGCGCTCCATCGGCCCCTGATCCCGCCCCGGCCCGGGACGCGGCCACGGGTGACGCCGGGTCAGCGCGGGCCCGGCCTCCCGGCGGGGGCCTGCGGGCCGTCCGGGGAGCCGTCGGTGGTGCCCGGGCCGATCCGCAGCTCGAAGTCGCCGTCGTACTTCTCGTGCCCGGCGATCACCGCGACCTCGACGATCTCCTTGCCGACCCGGCCGCGCACGATCAGCGGGTCCTCCCGCAGGTCCCGCATGAGCGCCACGCACATGCCGACCATGACCAGCACGAACGGGGCGGCGACCAGGATCGTCAGGTTCTGCAGGCCCGCCAGGGCGTCGCCCTGGCCGTCGCCGATGAGCAGCATGATCGCGGCGACGGCGCCGGTGACCACGCCCCAGAAGACCACCACCGGGCGGGTCGGCTCCATCGCGCCGCGCTGCGACAGGGTGCCCATGACGATGGAGGCGGCGTCCGCGCCGGAGACGAAGAAGATGCCGACGAGGACCATCACGAGCAGGCTCATCACCCCCGTCATCGGGAACTCCTGGAGCAGCCCGAAGAGCCGGCCCTCCGGTGTGCTCTCGCCCGTCAGCCGGCCCTCCTCGCTCAGCCGCATCGCGGTGCCGCCGAAGATCGCGAACCACACCAGGCTGACGGTGCTCGGCACCAGGATGACGCCGCCGATGAACTGGCGGATCGTACGGCCCCGGCTGATCCGGGCGATGAACATGCCGACGAAGGGCGTCCAGGAGATCCACCACGCCCAGTAGAAGACGGTCCAGCTGCCCAGCCAGTCGTGGATGTTCTCGCCGCTGGTCGCCTCGGTGCGGCCGGCCAGCTGGGGCAGGTCGCCGATGTAGGCGGCGATCGAGGTCGGCAGCAGGTCGAGGACGATGATGGTCGGCCCGGCGACGAAGACGAAGACGGCCAGGAGCAGCGCCAGCACCATGTTGATGTTGGAGAGCCACTGGATGCCCTTCTCCACGCCGGAGACGGCGGACAGCACGAAGGCCACGGTGAGCACCGCGATGATGCCGACGAGCAGGCCGGTGCCGGTCTTCTCCAGCCAGCCCAGCTCCTCCACGCCGCTGCCGATCTGGAGCGCGCCGAGGCCCAGCGAGGCCGCGGAGCCGAAGAGCGTGGCGAAGATGGCGAGGATGTCGATGACCCGGCCGGGCCCGCCGAAGGCCCGGCGCTCGCCCATCAGCGGGACGAAGACGGCGCTGATGGTCTGCCGGCGCCGGCGGCGGAAGGTCGAGTACGCGATGGCCAGACCGACGACGGCGTAGATCGCCCACGGGTGGAGCGTCCAGTGGAAGAGCGTGGTGGCCATCGCCGTCTGCATCCGCTCGGCCGAGTCGGCCGGGGAGGTGCCGGGCGGCGGGGTGCCGTAGTGGGCGAGCGGCTCGCTGACGCCGTAGAACATGAGGCCGATGCCCATGCCGGCGCTGAACATCATCGCGATCCACGAGACCGTGCGGAACTCCGGGCCCTCGTCCTCCTGGCCGAGGGTGATCCGGCCGTACCGGCTGATCGCCAGCCACAGCGCGAAGACGACGAAGCCGGAGGCGGCGAGCATGAACGCCCAGCCGCCGTCCCGGATCAGCCCGTCGAGCAGGCTGCTGGAGACCGACTCCAGGCTGTCCGTCGCCGTCGCGCCCCAGACGACGAAGGCGAGCGTGAGGACGGCGGTGACGCCGAAGACGACCATGTCGGTACGGGCGGGGTGGCGGCCGGCCCGATCGGGCAGGTCGGCCGTCACCGGCAGGCCGCCCCACCGGCGCGCACCCTTGGGGCCGCCCGGCCCGCCGCCGTCCCGCCGGTCGTCCGGCCCTCGTCCGTCCTGCGCCATCTGCGACCCCTTTCCCCGCCAAACGGGACAAACTTCTCATGTCCTGGTAAGGCAGTATCACAAGCGGAGTCGAAGTCGGCGGACCAACAGGCCCCGGGCCCGGACCGGTTGGCGGGGCCCGGGCGGCCGTCGCGGGCTCAGTCGCCGCGGGCGTGCAGCTCGACGGCGGTGAGCAGGCGCAGCTGGGCGTCGAGCCAGGGTCGTACCGCGGCCTCCGGCCCTTCCTCCGCGAGTGCCGCAGGCACCCGCCGGAGCCGCTCCGCCGTGGTGGCGAGGCCGCGCCGGGCGAGGGCGTCGGCCGCGTCGGAGAGCGCGGTCCTGGCCCCGGCGGGCAGCCGGCGCAGGCCGTGCACCGTGACGGTGGCGAGGGCCGAGAGGGCGCCGTGCAGGGCGAGCGCGACGGGGTCGTCGGGGGCGGGCGGGACCGTGTGCGGCAGCTGTGCCGTGGGCTTCCGGGGCGCCGGGGCCAGATCGGGGACGACGGTGCCGGTGCCGGTCAGCACGCCGAGCGGCTCCACCACCAGGCCGTCGGCGGTGACCCGGACGAAACCGCTGACCAGCCGGGGCGCGGCGGGCTCGCCGTCGCGCAGGGCGTCGGCCAGCGCGTCGAGCCCGCCGGGGCCGTGGGGGTTGTACGGGGCGACCAGCCGCGCCGTGGCGCCGGCGGCGTCCCGGACGGTGGCCCGCAGCTCCTGCCGTGCCGGGTCGTAGCCCAGCTCCTCCACCGCCTCGACGGCCAGCACGTGCACGGACTCCGCCTCGACCCGGGGGCGGGCGAAGCGCGGCGGGCGCCGGCGCAGGGTCCGCGCGTGCGCGGAGAAGTCCCGGACGAGCAGCGGTTCGGGCAGCTCGGCCCAGGCGTTCCCGACCGGGGTGACCCCGGTGGCGGCCACCCGGGAGGTGCCGAGCGTCACGGCCCGCCCGGGGGTGCGGGAGGCGACCTCGCTCACCACGTTCCCGGCGGCGAGCGCGCCCAGGGTGCTGCCGGCGATCCGGCGCCGGGCCAGGACCGCCCCGGTCGGCTCCGTGTCCTCCGGGACCGCCCAACGGCGGCGCAGGACCAGGGCGATGCCCGCGCCGCCGTGCGCGAGGTAGACCTCGGCCGTGCGGTCGGCGGGGGTTCCCGATATCCGGCAGCCGAGGGCGGTGAGCCGCACCCGGCGGAGCGGGGTGTCGCCGCGCTCGCCGCTGCCGAGGAAGGCGCCGGACCGGCCCCGGGCCCGGGCGTCGGCCTCGCCGAGCAGCGCGGCCAGTTCCTCGGCCCGGAAGCGGGCGCCCCTCCCCTCGTACTCGCCGAGCTGGTCGAGGACGTCGGTGAGGACGCCTGCCGGCCAGTGCAGCGCGCCGGCGGCGAGCTCGTCCCGGACCCGGCCGAGGGTGCCGGGGAGGACGGGCCCGGTGTGGGCGGCGCCGTCGAGCAGCAGGTCCGCGAGGAGCGGCCCGGACCGGTCGAGCGCGGCGGTCCCCTTCCGGCCGGACGCGGACCCGCCGACGTCGATCCGGGCGGGCGGGCGCGCGGGATCCGCTTCTACGGCCGCGCGGAACGCCCAGACGGCGAGCGCGACGGCCTCGCCCCGCACGGCGTCGGCCGCGTCCGTGACCGCGTGCGCCACCGCGTCCCGCACCGGGAAACGGACGGTGCAGGTGGGCAGTTCGGCCCGGGCGGCGGGCGCGTCGGGGGTCGGGTGGGTGAGCCGCGCGGTGTAGCCGCGGGCCAGGGTCCGCCGGGCGGCGGCCACCGCCCGCGCCCCCACGGCGGCCACCAGCTCCTCGTCCCCGGTGTCGCCGGGCGACCAGGGGCGCCGGTCGGGCGCGGTGGCGTCGGGTGCCTCGGGTGTCTCGGGTGCCGGTTCCGGTGCCGCCGGGGCGTCCGGGTGCTCGGCGGCGCGCTGGTGGGCGAGGACCAGGCCGATGAGGTGGCGGCAGACGCCGGGCGCGGCGCAGCTGCAGGTGCCGCGGTCGAGTCCGGCGCCGGGGGCGAGGGTGACGGTGGTGCCGTCGGGGAAGCGCCCGGTGAGCGTGGCGTCGGGCGCCGCCGTCACCGTCGCGCCCGAGCCCGCGGCCAGTTCCCGCGCGGCGCGCTTCACGAGGCCCCGGTTGGTGAGGGCGGCGAGCGTCTCGGCGTCCAGGGCGAGGAGGTCGGTCCTGGTCATCGGCCCAGCCTCTCGGCGACGAACTCGGCGAGCCGGCCGGGGGTCATGGCGCCGACGTGGGCGCCCGCGTCCGCGAGGAGCTGCCCGGTCTCCCGGTCGTAGGCCGGCCGGGCCTCCTCGTCGAGGGCGGCGAGGCCGAGGACGACGGTGCCCTGCTCCACGAGGGCCCGGACGCCCCGCACCAGCCGGTGGCGGTCGCCGCCCTCGTAGAAGTCGCTGATGACGACGACGATCGCCCGGCGCGGGTTGTCCACCAGGCCGGTGGCGTAGGCGACGGCGCGGGCGATGTCGGTGCCGCCGCCGAGCTGGACCCGCATGAGCAGTTCGACGGGGTCGGCGACGTCGCCGGTCAGGTCCACCACGGAGGTGTCGAAGGCGATCAGATGGGTGGTCAGCCCCGGCAGGCCCCACAGGCTGGCGGCCGTCACGGCGGAGTGGATGACCGAGTCGACCATGGAGCCGGACTGGTCGACCAGGAGGATCAGCTGCCAGCGCTCGACGTGCCGGCGGGTCCGGGAGTGGAACCGGGGCCGCTCGATGAGGAGGCGGCGCTCCTCGGGCCGGTAGTGGGCGAGGTTGGCGCGGACGGTGCCGCGGAAGTCGAAGTCGCGGGAGAGCGGCAGCCTGCTGGGGCGGCGGGAGCGGGTGCCGTGGAGGGCGCGGCGCACCTCGGGCCGGAGGCGTTCCATCAGCCGGCGGACGACGGTCTCGACGATGCGGCGGGCCAGCCGCAGCACCTCGGGGTTCATCAGGTGCTTGGTGCGCAGGACGGCGCGGAGCAGGGTCTGGTCGGGTTCGATGCGCTCCAGGACGGCGGGGTCGGTGACGATCTCGTGGATCTCGAACCGCTCGACCGCGTCCCGTTCGAGCCGTTCGATCGTCTCGCGGGGGAACAGCCGGTGCACGTCGTCGAGCCAGTCGACGGGGGTGACGGCCGAGGGGCCGTCGCCGCCCTCGCGGCCGGTGGCGCGCACGCCGCGGCGGGCCTGCTCGGGGTCGCGGCCGTAGAGCCAGTCGAGCGCGGCGTCGCGGGCGGCGGCCTCGGGGCCGAGGGGGCCGGTCCAGCGTTCGGCGGGGGCGCCGAGGACGAGCCGCCACCGTTCGAGTCCGGCGTCGGGTCCGGGGCCGGGTCCGGGGCCGGGGGTGTGCGGGGCGGTCACCGGGCGTCCCCGAGGCCGAGGTCGTCGAGGGTGCGTGACACGTGGTCCTCCAGTGCGCGGGCCCGGGCGAGGGCGAGCGGGTCCGCGGGGGTGCGCAGCAGGGCGCGGGCGGAGCCGCGTACCCCGCGCCGTTCGATGAGGCGGGCGGCGATCCGTTCGCGCTCGGTGGGCGGGAACCAGGCGAAGGCCTCGCGGAGGGCGGGCAGGGCGACGAGGAAGTCGGTGTCGGACATGGCGACGACCAGGTCGTCGAGGACGCCGACGAGGCTGCCGGGGTCGCCGTCGGCCGTCTCGGCGGCCACCTCCTCGCGGGCGACCGCGAAGAGCCCCGCCAGCCAGTCGCCGAGCACGGCGGGCGCGGCGGCGGCCCGGACGGCCTCGGCGACGCCGGACTCCGGGGTGCGGGCGAGGACGCGGACCAGGCCGTGGGCGGCGCCGCGGAGGTCGGGCGGGGCGGCGGGGTCCGCGGCGACGCGGCGGAAGACGTCGGCGGCGGCGTCCCGGGGGACGGTGAGGAGCGGTTCGGCGTGCAGGAGGGCGTCGCGGACGGCGACGAGGGCGCGCAGCCGGGCCCGGTCGGGGCCGGTCGCGCCGCCGGGCACCGTGCCCTCGACGAGCCAGAGCACGCGGGTGACGGCCGTGTCGACGGCGGCGGCGAGCAGGGGGTCGCGGGCGACGCCGTAGACGCGGTCGTGCCGCCACAGGCCGAGGGCGGTGGCGAGGGCGGCGCCCAGCGGGCCGGGCGCGGTGGCGGCGGCGAGCCCCGCGCGGAGGCGGCCGACGAGGGGTCCGGCGAGGTCGGTGGCGCCGCAGACGACGGTGTCGAAGAGGACGCCGGCGAGGGCGGCGCAGTCGTCGGCGGCGGCGCGGGCGCGGTCGTCGAGGGCGACCAGGGCGGCGTCGTCGAGGCGGGCGCCGTACGCGCCGGCCTCGACCAGGGCCGCGTCGCGGCCGGCCGCCGGGCGGGGCTCCCACCGCTCCTCGGCGACCGGGTCGGTGCCGTCGGCCGGGCCGGCCGTCCGCTCGTACCCGGGGATGCCGAGGACGCGGAGCCGGTGGAGGACGCGGCTGCGGTCGAGACCGGCCGGGTCGGTGAGCCGGAGCGTCACGGGGGCGGTGCCGTCGAGGCCGAGGGCGGTGAGCCGGGCGGCCACGTCGTGGACGAGGGGCGGGGCGGGGGTGTCGGGGTGGAGCCGGCCGACGCGGTCGCCGGCGCAGGCGGCGACCATCTCCACGACCGCCGGGTGGGTGCCGGGGGTCAGCGGGCCGCGCCGGGTCCACGGCAGGGGTTCGTCGAGGGCTTCGGTGACGAGGGCGCCCGCGAGGGCGTCGAGGAGGTCGAGGCGGCCGGGCAGGGGGTGGCCGCGCAGGGCGGCGAGCGCGGCGGCGGAGGCCCGGGCGGCGACGAGGGAGGCGGTGGAGACGGGGTGGCCGCGGTCGCGGAGCCGGTCGGCGACGGTGCGGACGAGCCGCCGGCCGGCGGCTTCGGGGCCGTCCTCCCACAGCCACTGGTGGTAGGCGGGGGACGGCATCCCGGACTCGTAGCCGGCGAAGGAGTCGAGCTGCCGGAAGGAGTACGGGACGAGGAAGCTGCCGCTGAGCGCGGTCCCGGGCGGCGCGGGCACCTCCGGCCACTCGGCCGCGCCGCCGGCGTCGGCCTCCGCCAGCGCGCGGAGAGCGGGCCGGTGGAAGCCGCCGGTGACGACGAGGACCGGGCGGTCGCCGGCGGCGGCGCGGGCGGCGCGGATCCAGCGGGCCATGTACGTCTCGCGGGCCCGGTCCGAGGGGTCGGCCTCGGTGTCGCCGCGGACGGCGTCGAAGTAGGTGTCCAGGCGTTCCGCCAGGTCCGGGGCGTCGGGGTCGGCCTCGATCATGCGGTCCCAGAGGGCGTCGGTCGAGTCGACGGCGAAGCGGTGGCGGAGCCGGGCGGTGGCCTCGGCGTAGCGGACCTCGGCGTCCGCGTACCGGTTGGCGCGGCCGGCGACGCGCTGTTCGAGGTAGCGGCGGAGGCGGGCCAGGTCCTCGGGGCTGTCCTTGGCGGCGGTGCCGGCGAGGCAGGTGACGAGGTCGGCGGCGTCGCCGGGGCCGCCGCGCAGGAACCAGCCGCGGACGCCGACGGCGTGGGCGACGGAGACGGCCTCGGCGGTGCTCATGACCGCCGAGAGCCGGTCGGCGGGGGCGCCGTCGCGGGTGGTGCCGACGCGGAGTTCGCGGAAGGTGGTGACGAGGACGGTGAGGACGTCCCGGTCGGGGGCGACGGGGACGCCGGAGCGGCGCAGCAGGGCGCCGGCCTCGGCCTCGACGAGGGCGAGTTCGGTGTCGAGGTCGGGGATGGGGAAGACGGTCTCGAAGGTGAAGCGCCGTTTGAGGGCGGCGCTCATCTCGTTGACGCCCCGGTCCCGGGTGTTGGCGGTGGCGATGACGTTGAAGCCCTGGCGGGCGAAGACCATGCCGGCGGGGCCGTCGAGTTCGGGGACGGCGAGGACCCGTTCGGAGAGGAGCGAGAGGAGGGAGTCCTGGACCTCCAGGGGGCAGCGGGTGATCTCCTCGAAGCGGACGAGCCTCCCCTCGGCCATGCCCTGGAGCATGGGGGCGGGCACGAGGGCCCGTTCGGAGGGGCCCTCGGAGACGAGGAGGGCGTAGTTCCAGGAGTACTTGATGTGGTCCTCGGTGGTGGCGGCGCCGCCCTGGACGACGAGGGTGGAGTCGCCGGCGACGGCGGCCGCGATCAGCTCGGAGAGGAGGGACTTGGCGGTGCCGGGTTCGCCGACGAGCATCAGGCCGCGGTTGGTGGCGAGGGCGACCAGGGCCCGCTCGACGAGGGCGGTGTCGCCGACGAACTTGCGGCTGATGCCGTGCTCCTCGTCGCCGACGACGAACCGCCGGGCGGCCCGCAGGCTGAGCTGCCAGCCGGGCGGGCGCGGGTCGGTGTCGGCCGCGCGCAGGGCGGCGAGCTCCTCGGCGTACCGGACCTCGGCGGGCGGCCGCTGGAGCGCGTCGGGCGCGGAGCCGGTGGGGTCGGTGGTGGTCACGAGGTCAGCTCCGTGAGGTCGGCGAGGAGTTCGGAGACGGTCACCGGGTCGAGGTCGGCGAGGCGCAGCGGGTAGGCGCGGCTCCCCCAGTGGTCGCCGGGCTGGGTGTCGAGCCAGACGGTGTCGAGGGTCTGGTCGGGGAACTCGTCGAGCATGCCGACGGCGATGCCGGGTTCGAGCTGGATGACGAGGTGGCGCTCGGGGGCGAGGCGGCGGGAGAACCAGCGCTCGACGCCGGCGTCCTGCGGGGTGCCGCGCTCCCAGCCGCGCTTCTGGAGGCCGAGGAGGCGGCCGACGGGGACGGTGACGCCCTCGAAGCGGGTGAGGCGGGCGCTCGCGGAGTCCTCCTCGGTGGGGGTGTGGAGCTGCCGGCCGAGCTGCGGGAAGGGCTGGACGATCTCGTAGTCGGCGAGGAGTTCGGCCCAGGTGCCGAGGGAGTCGGTGAGGTGGAGGGGGTGCGGGAGGGTGATGGTGGCGTCGTCGGCGACGGTGAGCAGTTCGTCGTCGGCGTCGGCGTAGGTGCGGTCCTCGGCGATGCGGAACGCGGTGGTGGTGCCGTCCTGCTCGGCGCTCCAGACGAGCCGGCGGGAGAGGTGCCAGACGAGGGGGTGCTCGACGAAGAGCTGCCGGAACTCGGCGCCGGTCCAGGAGCGGCCGGCGACCATGGCGGCCTCCAGGCGGCGGACCTGGTCGGCGGCGATGGTGCGGACGTCCTTCTTGAGGGCGAGGAACCGCTTGCGCTCGGCGGTGGCCCGCTCGGTCTCGTCGCGGGCGCCGGGCTTGGGGAGGTCCTTGAGGCGGCGGCCCTCGGCGTCGCGGACGAAGGGCTTGAGGGCCTCGTCGAAGCCGACGGTGAAGCGGCGGGTGCCGTAGTCGACGACGGTGCTGCCGTCGGCGTCGAGGCCGAGGTCGGGCACGAGCCGGTCGGCGAGCTGTTCTGCGGTGAGGCCGAGCTCGTCGGCGACCTCGGCGATCTTCTCCTGGGCGCGCTGCTTGAGCGCCTTGAACTTGACGCGCTGGGAGATGCCGTGGAGGTGGAGCAGGGCGCTGTCGGTGCCGATGGCGGCGAGCACGTCGAGCCCCTCGACGGCCCGGTGGTGGGCGCCCTCGCCGGGCCAGGCGCGGATGACCGGGGTGAGGGCCTGGACGGTGTCGTCGTCGCCGAACCAGCCGAGGGCGTGCAGGGTCCACGCCTCCTTCGGCGGCATGCCGACGACCCGCCACTCCTCGAAGAGGCCCCAGGCGAACGCGGCGAGCGACGCGGGCGTGCACAGCTCGCGGACCTCGGCGAGGCCGGGGTAGGGGGCGCCCGGCTTGGAGACGGAGACCATGGTGATCAGGTGGGCGACGGCGGAGACGGGCAGGGTGGCGCCGGTCCGCAGCCGGATCCGGGGCGGCACGCGGGGCTCGACCCAGCCGGGCGTCTGGGGCATCCGGGCGGGCAGCGCGGTCACCAGCGGGTCGGTGGCGAGGAGGGCTTCGACGGCCTCGACGGCCTCCTCGCCGTACTCCTTGGCGGCGGTGCGGACGCCGTCCGGGCCGTGGGCGGCGACGATCGCCCGCAGGGCGCCCTCGGCGGCGGTCCGCTCGGGGCCGACGGCGCCGACGGCGTCCGGGACGAGGAGCCGGGCCGCGTCGGTGCCGTGGCGGTGCAGCCAGGTGCGGGCGGTGCGGCCCGCGGTCTTGAGGCGGTGCAGCCAGTTCGCCATCAGCCGGGCGACCCGGACGTCGAGGTAGGGCAGCATCACCTCGGCGATGGCGGTGGGGTGGTGCGGGGCCATGCGCAGCAGGGGCGGCAGGGCGGCTTCCTCGTGGGCGGCGACGAGCGGCTTGAAGACCTCCGCGCCGTCGTAGCAGTAGTCCATGCCGTCCCAGTCGGCGAGGAAGGGGCGGACGCGGTCGGCGGGGCCGTTGACGAGGACGCCGACGGTGTGCCAGTTGTGCAGGTCGCCGCGGAGGAGCTTGTCGACGAGGACGTCCATGGGTTCGTACGGCTGCCAGCCTGTCACCCAGGACTCGGTGGTGGCCCAGGCCCGCCGCTCCTCGTTGCGCCAGACGACCCGGGTGCCGTCGGGGGCGGCGATGCCGGTGACGACCCGGGGCTTGGCGGCCGGGCGCCGCACGGTCCACGGCGGGCTGGTGAGGAGCGCGGGCAGGTCGGCGGGGGCGGCGTCCTCGGTGGTGTCCTGCTCGCGGGTGAGCGGTTCGACGATCTCGGCGGCCTCGGCGGGGAGTTCGGGCAGGACGTCGAGGGTGAGCGCCCGGTGGGTGGCGACGTGTCCGGTGAGCATCCGGCGGACCAGGGCGCTGTCGGCGGTGGTCTCCCGGGCGGCGAGGGCCAGGAGGCGGAGGGCGCGGACGGGGAAGCGGCGGGCGGCGGCGACCAGTTCGGGGCGGACATGCTTGTCGCCGACGCGGTCGAGGAGGCCCTGGAACGCCTCGTCGGAGGGGAGCTCCGCGAGGGCGGCGGCGAGTGCTTTGAGGTCGTCGGTGCCGAGGTACTGGCGGTGCGTCTCGGCGATGAGGAAGGGGGCCACGGCGGTGCCGACGCCGTCGGCGACGGTGGCGACGGTGGCCGGGCCCCAGCCGCGCCAGCCGAGGTCGGCGCGGCCCGCGTAGGGGGCGGTCTGATCGGCGGTCAGGGAGCAGACGAGCATGTCCCGCACCGGCATCTGGACGTGCTCGCGGAGCGCGGGGTCGGCGACGCACTCGTCGGTCCAGGCGCGCTCGGTGGGCACCAGATAGGAGACGGAGACGCGGCGGCGGGGGCTGGTCCGGTGCCGGGCGAGGGCGGCGACGGCGGCCGCGTAGGTCTCGTCGTCGGCGACGGCGAGGAGGGCGCGGACCCGTTCGAGGACGACGTGGGCGTCGCCCTGCTGCCACTGCGCCTCGTCCTCGGCGGCGGCCTCGATGCCGCCGACCACGCTGCTGCGTGAGCCCTGGACCCAGATGCGGCGGCATTCGAGGTGCTCGACGGCGGCGACGGCGGCGAACGGCAGCCCGTGGGTGAGGGTCCAGGCGTCGGCGACGGTGCGCCGGTCGGCGCCGTACGGCAGGAAGGAGGCGAGGACGGCGGCGCCGACGGGGTCGGGGCTGCCGGCGTCGTGGGCGCGGGCGGCGGCGACGAGTCCGGCGTCGCTCCGGCCGGCGTCGAGCGCGCGGTCGACCTCGGCGCGCTGCCCGGAGCGCCACTCGGCGAGCCGGGCCGGCGCCTTCGCGTCCGGCGCCGGGACCGGGACGGGGGTGCCGCCGCGGCGCGGCCGGAGGTGCCGCTTCCAGGCGTCGGGCATCACGAAGGCGGTCTCGTCGGGCCGGACGGCGGGGCCGTCGGGCGCCGGCGCCGCGGGGACCTCGGCGGCGGAGGCGGAGGGCGCGGGCGGCGCGGCGGGCGCGGGCGGCGTCACGGCGGTGCCGTCGCCGGTGGCGACGTACCCCTTGCGCTCCTTCTCGCCGATGGTCTTGAGCAGGTACGCCTCGGCCGCCTCCACGGTGCCGAGCTCCTTGACGCGGGTCTGGCCCGCCGTGCCGATCCGGCCGAACCGGACGGTCACCGAGGTGCCCTCCGCACCGGCTTCCCAGAACTTCCCCGCGCCGTCCCCGGCGTGCTCCCAGCGGCGCACGGCCCCTCCCGCATGTGCTCGTCGATCAGTGCTCCGACAGTAGCGGGGGCCACCGACAACAACGGAATTCCCGCTGCTCGCGGGGGTTCTGGACAGCCCCGACCCAGAGATGGTTAGGTTAGCCTCACCTAAATTCCACTGCCCCGAGAGATCCGACCGAGGAGAGTCACCGTGAGCGTCGCCCCCTCCCCCGTCCTGCCCCAGCAGACCGCCGCGGAACAGGTCCGCTCCGTCCTGGCCCGGGCCATCTCCCTCTCCCTCACCCTCGACGGGCAGAGCTACGACCTGCTCGGCGCCCACACCGTCGGCGCCCGCGGCCGGATCACCCTCCACCCGCCCGCCGACACCCCGCTCACCGACCACCTCGACCGCGCCCCGCTCCGCGTGCTCGACGTCCGCGTCGACCTCACCGACATCGCCCCGACCGCCCTCCGCGACCGGGTCCGCGCCCGCGTCACCCTCACCGGCCGGCTCGCCCCCGCCACCCCCGGCGACCTCGGCTCGCTCCGCCTCGACCTGGCCCGCGTCACCCTCCGCACCGGCACCGGGACCGAGGAGGTCGACCCCACCGCGTACGCCCTCGCCGCCCCCGACCCGCTCGCCCTCGAAGAGGCCGCGCTCCTCACCCACCTCGCCGACGCCCACCCCGACCTCGTCTCCGACCTGGTCGTCCTGGCCGGCTCCCGCCTCCCGCACGGCGTCGTCCGCACCCTCCCGCTCGCCATGGACCGCCACGCCGTCTCGCTGCGCTGCGAGTACGGCGAGGGCCACTGCGACCTCCGCCTCCTCTTCCCCGCCGAGGCCCGCGACGCCGCCACCGCCGGCGACATGGTCCGCCGGCTGCTCACTGCCCCGCGCTGCGCCCACCACCACGGACACCACTGACCGGTCCCGCGATCCGGAAACCGCACACACGGGCGGACGCGTCCCCACCCGCATGGACCGGATCACGCACGGCCTCCGCCAGCTCCTGCGCTTCGCGCTCACGGAGGCGCGCTGCTGCGCCTTCGCCGTCGCGCTCGTCGGCGGCATCGCCGTCTCGACGCTCCTGCCCGAGCTGCCCGTCGCCCGCTACGACCTGCTCCTCGGCTACGGGATCGTGCTCACCGTGCTGGCCTGGCGGCTCGGCTGGGACAGCGGGCGGGACGTCGCGGTCATCGCCGTCTGCCACCTCATCGGCCTGCTCTTCGAGCTGGTCAAGGTCCGCATGGGCTCCTGGAGCTACCCGGAGGACGCGGTCACCAAGGTCGGCGGCGTCCCCCTCTACGGCGGCTTCCTGTACGCGGCCGTCGGCAGCTACGTCTGCCGGGCCTGGCGCCTCTTCGACCTGCGCCTGACCGGCTACCGGCCCCGGATCATGGCGGTCCTCGCCGGCGCGGTCTACCTCAACTTCTTCAGCCACCACTGGCTGCCCGACGCCCGCTGGGTGCTCGCCGCCCTGCTGCTGCTCGCCACGGCCGGGACCTGGGTCCGCTTCCGCGTCGGCGAGCAGGACCTCCGGATGCCGCTCGCGCTCTCCTTCGTCCTCATCGGCTTCTTCCTCTGGATCGCCGAGAACGCCGCCACCTACGTCGGCGCGTGGAGCTACCCCGACCAGCTCGACGGCTGGCAGCCCGTCTCCGTCACCAAGTTCGGCGCCTGGGCGCTCCTCATCACCGTCACCTTCGTGCTGGCCGCCGCCTGGACGGCTCAGCCGACGGCGGGCGGCGCGGGCTCCTCCCCCCGGCGGATGCCGAGGGTCGCCAGGAGGTCCTCGTGGAGCTCCATCCAGACGGTGTGGCAGGAGTCGGCGCGCGGCCGGTCCACCCAGGAGAACTCGCCGCGCCGGACCCGGGCCAGGGCGGCGGTGAAGCGGTCCCCGTAGCCGGTGAAGCGGTCGAGCCGGGAGCCGAGCTCGGCGGCGAGGGTGTCGATGACGCCGCCGAGGACGGTCAGCTCGTCGAGGATCCGGCCGTCCCAGGCCGCGTCGGCGTGGGTGTTGACCGCGAGCCGGCCGCCGCCGTCGGGCCGCAGCTGCCAGTCGGTGCAGGCCGTCAGGCAGCGCGCGTTGTACGCGAGGAAGGTCTCGTACCGCTCGCGCACGTACGGCCGGTGCCCCGACCGGGCCAGCTCCTCGGCGAGCAGCCGCTCCCCCTCCGCCCGCCCCGCGTCGGTCAGGCTCCAGCCGGACGTGCCGGCGAAGCTGCTCCGGGTCACCCGGCCGTACGCCTGGAGGTCGAGGAGCAGCTCGCCGACGGCCTCCGCGTCCAGGCCGAAGCGGGCCGCGGCCTCCGCCTCGGTGGTCATGCCCCGCAGCCGTACGGCGTGCAGGACCAGCAGCTCGGGAGCGGATGAGGTCGCCATGGACAGAGCCTAGACAGGTACCGCCGGGCGCGGCGAGCCCCCGCCCCGATCGGCGGGCAACCCGCCGGTCGCCCGGCGCGTCCTCTCCCGTACGAACCCCGTGCGAACTCCGTACGAACCCCGTCCGCGGCCCGGACGTACCCGGCCCCGGACCGACCAAGGACACGCCATGAGCGACAAGGCCCGCATCCTCTTCGACGCGCTCGACCTCGACCACGACGGCACGCTGACCCGGACCGAGGTCATCCGGGCCCTGCGCGAGAAGGGCCCCACCCTGGCGGCCCGCGGTGTCCTCCCCGTCTGGGGCGTCGGCGGCGACGACGACTCCGCCGCGCTCTTCGACGCCGCCGACCAGAACGGCGACCGCGTCCTCAGCTTCGAGGAGTTCGCCGCCGTGGTGGACCGCCGCTTCGGCTGGTGACCCGGGCGGCGCGGCCGCTCAGGCGCGCAGCCAGGCGGCGGTGTCCGGGGGGAGCGCGCCGGTGGGGTCGAGCGGGCCGCTGGTGAGAAGCAGCGAGGTGTGCGCCGGGAGGTCCACCGGCACCGCGGAGAGGTTGACGACGCAGGTCAGGCCGTGGTCGCGGGTGAAGGCGAGGACGCCGTCGGCGGCCGGCAGCCAGCCGAGCGTGCCGTCGCCGAAGCCGGGCTCGGAGCGGCGCAGGGCGAGCGCGGTGCGGTAGAGCGTGAGCATGGAGTCGGCGTCGGCGCTCTGCCGGTCGACGGCGTACCGGGCCCAGTCGGCGGGCTGCGGCAGCCAGGGGTCCGTACCGCCGAAGCCGTACGAGGGCGCCTCGGCCTCCCAGGGGAGCGGGACGCGGCAGCCGTCGCGGCCGGGGTCGGTGCCGCCGGAGCGGAAGTGCATGGGGTCCTGGATGCGGTCCAGCGGGATGTCGGCCTCGGGGAGGCCCAGTTCCTCGCCCTGGTAGAGGTAGACGGAGCCGGGCAGGGCGAGGGTGAGCAGGGCGGCGGCGCGGGCGCGGCGGGTGCCGAGCTCCAGGTCGGCGGGGGTGCCGAAGCGCTTGGCGGCGAAGTCGAAGGCGGTGTCGGCGCGGCCGTAGCGGGTGGCGGTGCGGGTGACGTCGTGGTTGCAGAGGACCCAGGTGGCGGGGGCGTGCACGGGGGCGTGTTCGGCGAGGGTGTCGTCGATGGTGCGGCGCAGCCGGTCCGGTTCCCAGGGGCAGGCGAGGAAGTTGAAGTTGAAGGCGGTGTGGAGCTCGTCGGGGCGCAGGTAGCGGGCGAAGCGTTCGGCGTCGGGGAGCCAGACCTCGCCGACGAAGACGCCGCCGTACTCGTCGGCTATCGCCCGCCAGGAGCGGTAGACGTCGTGGATCTCGTCGAGGTCGATGTACGGGTGGGGGTCGACGCCCTCGGTGAAGTCCCGCAGCTCCGGGTCCTTGGTGAGGAGGGCGGCGGAGTCGATGCGGACGCCGGCGACGCCGCGCTCGAACCAGAAGCGGAGGACCTCCTCGTGTTCGCGGCGGACGTCGGGGTGGGCCCAGTTGAGGTCGGGCTGTTCGGGGGTGAACAGGTGCAGGTACCACTCGCCGTCGGGGACCCGGGTCCAGGTGGTGCCGGAGAACTGGGAGGGCCAGTCGTTGGGCGGGAGTTCGCCGTGCTCGCCGCGGCCGGGCCGGAAGTGGAAGCGGGCGCGCGCGGGGCTGCCGGGTCCGGCGGCGAGGGCCTCGCGGAACCAGGCGTGCTGGTCGGAGACGTGGTTGGGGACGATGTCGACGATGACGCGGAGGCCGAGGGCGGCGGCCTCGGCGATGAGCTTCTCGGCCTCGTCGAGGGTGCCGAAGGCGGGGTCGATGGCGCGGTAGTCGGCGACGTCGTAGCCGCCGTCGACCATCGGGGAGGCGTACCAGGGGGTGAACCAGACGGCGTCGACGCCGAGGGCGGCGAGGTGGGGCAGTCGCGCCCGGACGCCCGCGAGGTCACCGGTGCCGTCCCCGTCGCCGTCGGCGAAGCTGCGCGGGTAGACCTGGTAGATGACGGCGTCGCGCCACCAGTCGGCGGTGCGGGTCGGGGTGGGGGCTGCCACGTGGCGGTCCTTTCGGGCAGGGAGGGGTGCGGTGGGTGAGCGGACGGGCGGGGCGGGTCAGCCCTTGAGGCCGCCGGCGGTGAGGCCGCCCATGATGTTCCGCTGGAAGACCAGGAAGACGAGGAGCGTGGGCAGCGAGGCGATGGCGAGGGCGGCGATGAGCACGTTCACCGGGACCCCGTTGGAGAGCGAGTAGATGCCCACGTTGAGGGTCTGCTTCGCCGGGTCGGGGAGGGTGAGCATCGGCCAGAGGAAGTCCTTCCAGACGCCGACGACCGCGAAGATCGACACCACGGCGAGGATCGGCCGGGAGATCGGCAGGACGATCGACCACAGGATCCGCAGGGGGCCGGCGCCGTCCAGGGAGGCGGCGGAGAGCAGTTCCTGGGGGATGGAGTCGAAGAAGCGCTTCAGCAGGAAGATGTTGAAGGCGTTGGTGACGGACGGCAGCCAGATCGCCCACGGGCTGTCGAGCAGGTTGCGTTCGACGATCGGCACGTCGAGCACGGTGAGGTACTGGGGGACGACGAGGACGGTCGCCGGGATCATCAGGGTGGCGAGCATCATGCCGAGGACGGCCTTGCCGAGCACGGGGCGCAGCTTGGAGAGCGAGTAGGCGGCGGCGACGTCCAGGACGAGCTGGAAGGCGAGGGCGCCGAAGGCGTAGTAGAGGGTGTTGAGGAGGAGGGTGGCGAGGTCCATGACCTCCCAGGCCCGGCTGTAGTTGGCGGGTTCGAAGGTGCCGGGGATCAGGGTGGGCGGGGTCTGGACGACCTCCTGGGCGTCCTTGAAGCCGGTGGACGCCAGCCAGTAGAGGGGGCCGAGGAAGACCAGGGTGAACAGGACGAGGACCAGGGCGAGGGCGATCCGGTAGGCGGCCTTGCCGCGGGGCCGGGCGAGCCGGGCCGGCGAGATGAGCGTGCGTGCGGACATGTGTGTCTCCCCCGGTCCTACTCGTCCTCGGCGCGGCTGAGCCTGACGTACGCCGCCGAGAAGCCGGCGAGGAGCACGAGCAGCATGAGGCCGAGGGCGGCCGCGGCGCCGTAGTCGTTGAAGTTGAAGGCGTACTGGTAGATGAGGTACACGACGGTGGTGGTGGACCCTTCGGGTCCGGCTCCGCCGGTGAGCAGGAACGGTTCGACGAAGACCTGCATGGTGGCGATGACCTGCATGAGCAGCATCAGGGAGAGGACGAGCCGGGTCTGCGGGACGGTGACGTGCCAGATCTTGCGGAGCAGGCCGGCGCCGTCGAGTTCGGCGGCCTCGTAGAGCTCGCCGGGGATGGACTGGAGCGCGGCGAGGTAGATCAGGGTGGCGCCGCCCATGTTCATCCAGGTGGAGGCGATGACGACGGCGAGCAGCGAGATGTCGGGGTCCTGGAGCCACTGCTGTTCGGGCAGGCCCAGGAGGCCGAGGAGTTCGTTGAGGAGGCCGTAGCCGGGGTCGTAGAGGTACTTGAAGAGGAGGACGGCGGCGACCGGCGGGAGCATCACCGGGAGGTAGACGAGGAGCCGGAGGTAGCCCTGTCCGTGGCGGAACTCGTTGATGACGAGGGCGGCGACGAAGGGGACGGCGAAGCCGAGGACCAGGGCGAGGGCGGTGTAGAGGAGGGTGTTGCTCCACGCCTGCCAGAAGGCGGGGTCGTCGGCGACGGTGCGGAAGTTGTCGAGGCCGACCCAGGTGGTGCGGCCGCTCTCGGTCTTCTGGAAGGCGAGCAGGAACTCCCTGACCATCGGGTACCAGGAGAAGACCGCGAAGCAGAGGACGGCGCCGATGAGGAAGCCGTGGGCGGTGAGGTTGCGCCGCAGGGCGGTGGCGAGGGGTGCCGTCCTGGCCGGCGGTGCGGTGCGGGGTGGCGCCGTGGGGCGCGGGGCGGTGCTGAGGGCCGGCATCGTCGCTCCTTGGTGCTGGGTGCCGCTGCTGGATGTGCCGGCGGGGGGGGGGGGGCGGGGCGGGGCCCCCCCCCCCCCCCCCGGGGCGGGGGGGCCAGGACCAGGGTTTCCACGGGCACCGGGGGCGCCCGCGGCGATTAGATGTAGGCGGCCACCTTTGTG
>NZ_JBHYKM010000006.1:58581-60362 GCF_042741435.1 Streptomyces sp. NPDC058955
GGGGGGGGGGGGGGGGGGGGGCGGGGGGGGGGGGGGGGGGGGGGGGGGGGGGGGGGGGCCCGCGGGGGGCGCGGGGGGGGGGGGGGGGGGGGCGCGGCGCCCCCCCCCCCCCCGGGCCGGGTCACTGGTGGGCGAGGACCTGGTTGACCTGGGTCTCGGCGGTCGCCAGGAGCTTGTCGATGTCGGCGTCCTCGTTGGTGAGGAGGCCGGACATCACGTTGTCGAGCACCTTGTAGACCTCCTGGGCCTTCGGCGGCTCGGCCTTGCCGGGGACGGGGTTGTCCATGAACGCCTTGAAGTTGGCGACCGGCATGGTGGCGTGCTGGGCGCGGGCGGCGTCGTCCTTCGTCTTGGAGTCGCCGAGCCAGAAGTTGGGCTGCGGGACGCCGACGGGGAGGCCGTCGGCCTTGGCGCGGGCCCAGTCGAACTGGCCCTTGCCGACGGTGAGGTTCTTGAAGTTGAGCCAGGCGACGGCGGCCTTGATCTTGTCGGGCGAGATGCCCTTCTTGACCATGTAGTTGTTGCCGCCGGCGAGGGTGTTCCTGCCGCCGGGGATGGGGCCCATGCCGAAGTTCTCGTACTTCGCGCCGAGCTGCTGGACCATGTACGCGATGTCGTCGGGGGCGGCGAGGAACATGCCGAGCTTGTCGGTGGCGATCTGCTTCTGGAGGTCGCCCCACTTGAGCAGCTGGGTCTTGCCCATGCTGTCGTCCTCCCAGCGCATGGCGTGGAGGTTCCGGGCGACCTGCTTGCCGAGGTCGTTGTTGAAGGCGGCCTTGGTGCCGCTCGCGTCGACGACGTCGCCGCCGAGGCTGTACATCTGGGCGGTGAAGTGCCAGCCGCCGGTGTTGCCGGCGCTGTACTCGCCGAAGCCGGCGACTCCTTCGCCGAGGGCGGCGATCTTCTTGGCGGCGGCGCGGACCTCGTCCCAGGTGCGCGGCGGGGCGTCGGGGTCGAGGCCGGCTTCCTTGAAGAGCTTGCGGTTGATCAGCAGGCCCATCGTGTAGTTGCTGGTGGGCAGGCCGTACAGGTTGCCCTGGTGCTTGAGGGAGCCGAGGACGTCGGGGGCGATGTCCTTGAGGAGCGGCACGCTGGTGGGGTTGACGTAGGCGCTGATGTCGGCGGCGCCGTCCTCGGCGAGGACCTGCGGCAGGTCGGTGAAGTAGGTGTAGAAGACGTCCGGCTGGGACTTGGCCTTGAGCATCGCGGTGAAGCGCGGGGGCTCCAGGCACTGGCCTGGGGTGGAGCGGCCCTCGATGGTGACGTTCGGGTAGGTCTTGTTGAACTCGGCGACGTCCTCCTTCCACTCCTTGAGTTCGGCCGCCTTCGCCGTGGGCGGCATGCAGTCGATGGTGAGCGTCACCTTGGTCTTGGGGTCCAGCGGCGTGGTGGGGTCGGAGGAGCCGCTCTGCTCGGCTCCGTCGGTGCCGTCGTCGCTGCTGCTGGTGCCGCAGGCGGCGAGCGCGGTGAGCGCGAGGGCGGCGACGAGGGCGACTGCGGCCGGTCTGCGGGTACGGCGGAGCCGGGCACTTCTCATGAGTGGTCCCCTTCGGGCTGGGCGTGGAGGTGGCCCCGGCGGTGCTGCGTGGGCGGGGCGCGGCACACTCAACCACCCCCGACAAGTGAACGCAAGATATCGCGCCGATTTCGTAAATGCTCGACAGTGACGCGCAACCTTGCCTGCAGGCAAGGCCGGTGGGGGCCCCCGGCGGCGGCGCCGACCCGCCCCAACCGGGGCCGGACCGGCCACGGGTTAAGGGGGTACGGAAAGGTGTGGGGGT
>NZ_JBHYKM010000006.1:60372-76183 GCF_042741435.1 Streptomyces sp. NPDC058955
GAACAAAAAACCACCCCACAAAAGTTAACTAAATATACCGCGCCTTTTTTTTAATTGCTCCACTGTGACGCGCACCCTTGCCTGAAGTAATGGCCGGTGCGCACCGCGAGCAGCGGCGCGCACCGGCCTCTCCGGGGCCCGTACGGCTACGGGTTGACGGTGATCCTGAAGGTGGAGGTGGTGTTGCGGACGTCGACGGCGTTGCCGCTCATCCGCAGCCCGTTGAAGGTCACCTCGCCGACGGCGGGACCCTGGCCCGCCTCCGGCTGCTCGTTGGCCCACAGGCCGAAGCCGGACTTCGCGTCGAAGGCGTCACCGGACCTGCGCGCCCCGGTGATCGACACGTCCGTGAACACCGTGTCCTTGATGGGGAACTGCGGCTGCCCGCCCACGTAGTTCGTCTGGAACATCACCCCGCTGTAGGTGGGGTCGACGATGTCGACGTGGTTCACCCGGATCCCCTGGAACACCTTGGAGGCCGAGAAGACCCAGATGCCGGGGAAGGTCTGGGAGCCCCAGAAGTGGCCGCCGGCCCGGACGATCGAGATGTTCTCGAAGGTCGTCGGTCCGGTTCCGAATCCGTTCATCGGATACCCGAAGTCCAGCGAGGAGATCGTGATCCCCGAGTAGACCAGGGTGTCGGCGATGTGGATGTTGCGGAAGGTGTTGTCGTAGCCGCCGTAGACGGCCACGCCGGCCGCCCGCCAGGTGAGCGTGCTGGTCAGGTTCTCGTAGACGTTGTTCCTCATGTCCGCGCCGCCCGCGTCGATCGCCGAGAACAGCGCGAAGCTGTCGTCGCCGGTGGCCCGCGCGTCGTTGTTGCTCACCAGGTTGTCCGTCGACCCGTTGGTCATGTTGATCCCGTCGGCGAACATGTTCCGGATACGGGAGTTCCTGATCGTGATCCGGTCGGTGTTGGCGCCCCAGTAGAGGCAGACCATGTGCTCGTTCCAGATGTCGTCGATGACGATGTCCGACACGTTCGCGAAGTCGAAGACCTTGCCCGGCCCGTCGATCCGCGCGGTGTAGTTGCCGAAGTAGGCGAAGCCCTTGAAGAGCGAGCCCTTCGCGGTCCCCTCGGCCCGGAACCCGACGTCGGTGTTGTCCTGCGTCTCGGGGGCGTGGAACCGCGTGTACCAGGGCCCGGCGCCGACCACCTTCACGGCCTTGCCGTACACCTGGAACTTGCTCGCCGTCCGGTAGTCGCCCGGCGGCAGGTAGACGCCCACCAGGGTGCCCGTGGTGTCCATCCGGACGCGGTCGAGGGCGTTCTGCACGTCCTGGTGCCCGAAGCCCGCCGGGACCGCGTACGCGGCCGGGTCCGGGTTCGCCACCGGCGCGACCTGCTCCAGGTTCACGAAGTCGATCGCGTACGTGGAGGTGTTCGCGGCGTCCTTCTGGAGCCGGATCCGGCTGCCGGCCGGCACGGTCTCGCCGAGCATCAGGTGGGCCTCGTCGTAGATGTGCCGCGGCCCGCCGGCCCCCGGGGAGTTGCCGGGCGCGGTCTCGGAGCCGTACAGCCAGGCGTACTTCGAGGTCAGCGGCAGGGCCTTCCTGAAGACCCCGTCGACATAGACGTCGATCGTCGAATCGATGCCGCCGCCGCCCGGCGCGTCGGGGATCGAGAAGCGGGTGACCAGGGTGTTGGTCGAGGCCCGGGTGGTGAACTCGACGTACTCGCCGGTCGCGTCCAGGTTCACCGCCCTGCGGCCGGACGCCTCGCCCGCGATGTCGCCGACGGTGCGGTTGGGCCCGACGACGGTCGCGCCGCCACCCGGGGTGCCGTCCTCCGCCTCGTACATGTCGTACGGCATGTTCGCGCCGCGCCCGACGAAGAGCGGCTGGGTGGCGGTGTTGTTCCCCCGCTTCACCGGCAGCTCGTTCGGGTCGTCGGCGAGGACGGTGCGGACGGTGTACGAGCCGTCGGCGGCCGTCCACGGCCCGAGGCTCACCTCCGCCTGCGCCCCGGCGGCCAGCGCGCCACTGTAGGAGCCGGTGAGGGTCTTCACGGTGCCGCCCTGGTCGTTCAGGAGGGTGAGCGTGACGCCGTGGGTGCCGCCGGCTGTGGCCACCGTGCCCTGGTTGCGGACGAGGGCCTTGAAGGTGACGGTGTCGCCCGCCGAGGGGCTGGACGGCGAGGTGGTGACGGAGGCGGTGACCGGGTCGGAGCTGTCGACGGGCCGCACCACGAGCGCGGTGGGGCTGGTGAAGGCGTTGTTCGACTCGTTCTGCTCGACGACCGCCTCCGCCTCGTCGGCGACCGCGCCCAGCTCGTACGTGCCGGCGTCGCGGGCCCCGATCGGAACCGTGACGGTGGTCTGGGCCCCGGCGGCGAGCGCGCCCACGGCGGCCGTGGCGACCTCGCTGCCGCCGAGCCGGATCGCGACCGAGCTGGCCGGGGCGGCGGCGCTGCCGTCGTTGCGGACGGTGGCGGCGACCGTGAGCGGGTCCGACTCGACGGGCGAGGCGGGCGAGGCGGTCAGGGCGGTGACCCGCAGGTCCGGGTTGGGCGCCGGGACGCCGATCACCTGGAACTCGGCTATCTGACCGGCCGGGGCGCCGCTGTTGGCGGTGATGCGGAGCCGGACGTCGGCGACGCGGGCGGTGAGCGGGATCGTCACCTGGTTGCCGCTGCCGGGGTCGAAGGCGTAGCTCTTCGCGGCGACGAGGCTCGTGAAGCCGGTGGCGTCCTGCGCGCGGCCCAGGACCTCGACGGTCTGGGTGCGGGCGCCCCAGGCGCTGTCGGGGTTGAGCCTCAGGACGAGCCGGTCGACGTCGGCGTCGGAGCCGAGCGCGACGGTGAGGGTGTTCGGGTAGCTGCCGCCCGCGCCCTCCCAGTAGGTCGTCGTGCTGTTGTCGTTGGCGTTGGCGGCGACGAAGGTGTGGACGGTGGAGTCGGCGGTGATCGCCTTGCCGACGGCCAGGTTGGAGCCGGTGCCGCCGGAGCCGTTGCGGGTCACGCCGTTGCTCTGCCCGGACCGGTTCCCGGCCGCGTCCCTGGCCCGCACCGTGTAGGTGACGGTGGCGGAGGCGGGCTGGGTGTCGGTGTAGGTGGTGGCGGTCCCGGCGACGGTGGCGCGCAGGGTGTTGTTCGCGTAGACCTCGTAGCCGGTGACGCCGGTGTCGTCGGTGGCGGCGGACCAGGTCAGCCGGATCTGGCCGGAGGCGGGCTCGGTGTAGGCCAGGTTCGCCGGGACGGTCGGCGCCTGGGTGTCGCCGGTGTCGCCGGTCCGGGTGACGGTGTCGGAGTCGGCGGACTGGTTGCCGGCCGCGTCCCGCGCCCTGACCTTGTAGGTCACCGTCTGGTCCGCCGGGCGGGTGTCGGTGAAGGTGGTGGCGGTCCCGGCGACGGTGGTGAGCAGGGCGCCGTTCGCGTAGACGTCGTACGCGGTGACGCCGGTGTCGTCGGTGGCGGCGGACCAGGTCAGCCGGATCTGGCCGGAGCCGGGCTCCGTGTACGCCAGGTTCGCGGGCGCGGTCGGCGCCTGGGTGTCGCCGCCCGCCGGCCCGTAGACCTCCACCTCGGAGAACTGGGCAGCGTTCTGCACGGTGTTGGCGGTGACGAGGACGCGGACGTACCGGGTGGTGGTGGCGCCGAAGGCGACCGTCGCGCTCCGCCCGCTCGCCGCGTCGAAGGCGTACGCCTGGGCGGCGGTCAGGTCGGTGAAGGAGGTGCCGTCGGTGCTGCCCTGGATCTTCAGGGTCTGGCTGCGGGGCTCCCAGGTGTCGGGCAGCCGCAGCACGACCCGGTCGACGCGGAGGGCGGCGCCGAGGTCGGCCTGGAGCCACTGCGGGAAGGCGCCGCCGGCGCTCTCCCAGTACGTGGCGCGGTTGCCGTCGCCCGCGTTGGCCGCCGCGTAGACCTGGGTGTGGCTGCTCGCCGTGAGGGTCTTGCCCTCGGCGAGGTTCGGGGAGGTGCCGTCGGCGCCGTGCACCTCCAGTTCGGAGAGCTGGGCGGCCTGCCAGCCGGTGTTGGCGGTGATGTCGACCCGTACGAAACGGGTCCGGGCGGCCGGGAAGGCGATGGTGACGGTGTTCCCGGCGCCGGGTGTGAAGGCGTAGGTCGCCGAGGACTTCAGGGTGGTGAAGCTCGTGCCGTCGGCGCTGCCCTGCACGGAGAGCGTCTGGTTGCGGCTCTCCCATCCCGCGGGCAGCTTGAGCACGACCTCGTCGACGCGGGTGGCGGTGCCGAGGTCGGCCTGCACCCACTGGGGGAAGGCGGAGCCGGCGCTCTGCCAGTACGTGCCCTGGTTGCCGTCGGTGATGTTCGCGGCGCCGTACTCGGCGTGCGCGCTGCTCGCCCCGGCGGTGTCGCCCAGGGCGAGGTTGGGGCCTCCGGCGGCCCGTGCGGTCATCAGGGGACCGCCCAGCGCCAGCAGGCTCGTCGCGATCACGGCGCTCAGGCCCCGTGATCTCCAGTTGCGGATCCTCATCGTTCCTCGGTCTTTCGCTCTGTAGATGTGTCCAGAAATCACGCTCAGATGTCGATTCCTTGCGTGGGACGCTCAGAGAGTTCCAGAGGAATGAGGGGTCGTCTACCGGTGGGACCAGGTGACTTGAGAGGGCGTCAGGGGCCGTGCGCGGGCATGCCGAAGCGGCGGTCCGCGGGGTGCGGACCGCCGTTCCGGCGGGGTGGCTCAGCCCCGGTTCACCACGAACTGCGAGCCGGGTTCGACGACGACGTCCCCCTCGGCCGTGTGCGCGAAGGTGACTCCGGTGAGGGTGGCGCTGCCCCGGGCGCCGCCCATGGCGAGGACGCCGGAGCCGTTGACCGTGCCGTCGACGCGCACGTTGCTGATCCGCACGTCGGGCATGGCCCCGCCGCCCGTCTTGAACTGGATGGCGTCATAGGTCGAGTCGAGGATCTCGGTGTCCCGGATGGTGACGCCGGGGATGTCGGGCCCCTGCGCGAAGAGGGTGATCGCGCCGAACTCCTGGTCCTCGTTCCAGAAGGCACCGCCGGTGCGATGCAGCGCGTTGTTCGCGATCAGGGTCTGCCCGGAGAAGGGCAGCGGATCGTGGTCGGTGGCCAGCATGATCCCCGGGTAGTTCATGGTGTCGGCGACCACGTTGTTCTCGATCGTGTTGCCGTACCCGCCGTAGACCGCGATGCCGTTGGCCCGCCAGGGCAGCTGGACGGTGTTGTTGCGGAAGTGGTTGTCGTGGCCGACGTCCACCGAGGTGTCCTTGACGTACTTGCTGGCCCAGACGGCCAGGGCGTCGTCGCCGGTGTTGCGGAAGGAGGAGTCGTGGACGGTGGAGTTGCGGGTGCCGTTGGCGAAGTTGATGCCGTCGGCATAGGTGTTGCGGATCCGCATGCCGGTGAACTCCAGGCCGTCGCCCGGCCCCCACAGCTCGGGGATGTTGGAGTAGTCGCGACCCACCCAGACGCCGACGTTGGCGTGCTCGATCCAGACGTTGCTGATCTTCGTGCCCTGGCCGAAGCGCCCATTGAGGCCGACACCGCCCTCGGCGTTGCCGTCGCCGCCCCGGATGGTGCCGGAGCCGAAGATGGCGAGGTCCGAGATCTTCGTGTTGGCGTCGATGTCGAAGCCGAAGTTGCCCTCGTGCGGGTGGTTGATGCCGCCGGCCTGGTGCGGCGGGGTCAGGGTGTACAGCTGGGAGTGCCACATGCCGGCGCCGCGGATGGTGACGTCCCGGATGCCGACCTGGTTGTACTGCCCCCGGTTCAGCGGGTCGTCGGTGAGGATCTTCTGCTCCTGGCGCCACTGTCCGGCCGGGATCCAGACACAGCCGATCTCGCCCTTCTGGTCGGCGGTGACGGCCCGCTGGATCGCGTCGGTGTCGTCGAGACCGTCGTTGGGCACGGCCCCGTACGCGGTGATGGAGACGCAGCCGGCCGGCTGGGCGGCGGCCGGGGCCACCTGCTCCAGGTCGATCAGGTCGAGGACGTAGAAGGCGGCGGTGTCCCCCGCGTCGCGCTGGAGGCGGAAGCGGGTGCCGGGCGGGTAGGACCGCGCGAGCAGCGTGTGCGACTCGTCGAAGAGCCGGCGGGCGTCGCCGCCGGGCCGGTTGGTCAGCCCCTCCGGGTCGTCGGTGGAGCCGTACAGCCAGGAGTGCTTGGAGGAGAGGGTCAGCTTCCGCACGAAGACGTCGTCCGCGTAGAGGCTGAGGGTGGCCTCCTGGCCGCCGCCCGCCGCCGCGTCCGGGATCGAGTTGCGGACGGTGAGGGCGTTGGCCTGGTTGACCGAGGTGAACTCGACGTACTGGCCGCCGCTGTCCAGCCGGACCGCCCTGCGGCCCGAGGACTCGGTGGCGAAGTTGGTGTGCCCGAAGGTGCGCAGCCGGTCGGCGGTGAGCAGGGTGCCCTGGTAGCGGGCGTCCTCCGCCTCGTACTCGGTGTACGGGACGGCGGCGCCGCGGCCGACGACCATCGAGCGGGTGAGGACGTTGTTGTTCTCGTCGGTCTCGGCGAGGGTGCCGGTGGCGTCGGCGGTGGCGGTCAGGGTGACGCCGCCGCTGGTGGCGGTCCAGGTGCCGGAGACCGGGACGGTCACGGTCTGGCCCGCGGCGACGGCGCCGGTGGTGCCGTTCAGGGTGGTGGTGCCGGCGGTGAGCCGGGTGACGGTGCCGGCGGCGACCGCGGTGGTGCCGCGGTTGTGGACGGCGACGGTGAAGGAGACGGGCGTGCCGACGGCCGGCGCGGAGGGGTTGGCGGTGATGCCGGTGACCATCAGGTCGGCGCCGGGGCTCTGGCCGACGGTGAGCTTCGAGGCGGCGGTGCGGCTGTTGTTGGAGTCGTCGAGCTCCGGGACGGCGTTCGCCGGGTCGGCGGCGGCGGACACGGTGTACGCGCCCACGGGCCGGCGGCCGACCGGGATCGGGACGGTGGTGGCGGCCCCGGCCGGGAGGGAGGCGGTCTGGGCGGTGCCCGCGACCGCGCCCTCGACGCTGATCTGCACGGCGGCGGCGGGGGCCGCGGCGGTGCCGGTGTTGCGGACGGTGGCGCGGACGGTGACCTCGTCGGTCTCGCTGGGGGCGGCCGGGGTCCAGGTGAGGTCGGTGACGACGAGGTCGGGGGCGGGGGCGGCGGTGCCGAGGACCTGGAGCTCGGCGACCTGGGCGCCGGGGGCGCCGGTGTTGGAGTGGAAGACGAGCCGCACGTCGGCGGTCCGGGCGGTGACCGGGACGGTCACGGTGTTCTGCCCGGAGGAGGGGCTGAAGGCGTGGTCGGCGCGCGGCTTCAGGGTGGTGAAGGCGGTGGCGCCGGCGGCCCGGCCCTGGATCTCGAAGGACTGGGTGCGCGGGCCCCACACCGGGTCGGGGGCGAGCTTGACGACGACGCCCTCGACGTCGGCGTCCGCCCCGAGCTTGACGGTGAGGCTCGCGGGGAAGCCGGCGGACTCCCAGTAGGTGGCCGTGGAGCCGTCGTTGGCGTTCGCGGCCTGATAGTTCTGGGTGACCGAGGTGGCCTCGACCGGCTTGCCGCGGGCCAGGTCGGTGCCGCCGACCGGCGGTTCGACGGTGCCGGGCTCGCCGTACACCTCGACGGCGGAGAGCTGGGCGGCGTTCCAGCCGGTGTTGGCGGTGATCTGGACGCGGACGTACCGGGCCCGGGTGCCGTCCAGGTCGAGGGCGACCGCATTGGCGGCGGCCGGGTCGAAGCGGCGGGCCTGCGCTCCGGCGAGGGGGGTGAAGGCGCTGCCGTCGGTGGAGCCGAGGACGGCGAGGGTCTGGTCCCTGGCCTCCCAGCCGGTGGGGAGCTTGAGGACGACGCGGTCGACGCCGACGGCGGCGCCGAGGTCGACCTGGGCCCACTGCGGGAAGGCGCCGGCCGGCCCCTCCCAGTAGCTGGCCTGACTGCCGTCGGTGAGGTTGCCCGCCGGATAGGCGCCGTGGGCACCGGACGCGGTGGCGGGTCTGCCGAGGGCGAGGTCGGGGTCCGCCGCGGCGGCGGCGTACGCGGGGGCGGGCAGCAGCCCGAGGGCGACCAGGGCGGCGATCAGCAGGCCGATCGTGAGCCGCAGGCCGTGTCGTATGGGTGTCATCAAGGGCCCTCCGTGAGCCTGACGCATGACTCGCACAGTTTTGAGTGAATCAGTCAAAGTTTTGCGGTCGGTGCGGGCACAGGTTTCTACTGGATGACGCCCTTGTCAACGGAGAGCACACAGAAACGACGAAGGCACCGGTCCGCCCGGCCGCGCGGGGCGGCGGGAGGAACCGGTGCCTGGAGGGGATGCGGTACGCGCTCCGCTAACGGGCGGCGGGCGGCGGGGCGGTGGAGCCGCGCACCACCAGTTCGGGCTCGAAGAGCAGTTCGCCCGGGTGCGAGTGCGCGCCCTGGATCTGGGCGCAGAGCAGCTCGACGGCGGCGCGGCCCATGGCCTCGATGGGCTGGCGGACGGTGGAGAGCGGCGGTTCGGTGCAGTTCATGAAGGCCGAGTCGTCGAAGCCGATCACCGAGACGTCGGCGGGGACGACGAGTCCGCGCCGGCGGGCGGCCCGGATGGCGCCGAGGGCGAGCGGGTCGCTCGCGCAGACGATGCCGGTGACGCCCTGTTCGAGGAGGCGGTTGGCGGCGGCCTGGCCGCCTTCGAGGGAGAAGATCGAGCGGACGACGTGCGCGTCGGGGAGCGGGGTCCCGGCCGCTTCGGCGACGGCCCGCGCGGCGTCGAGCTTGCGGCGGGAGGGCACGTGGTCGGCGGGGCCGAGGAGCATCCCGATCTTCTCGTGGCCGAGGGAGGCGAGATGGCGCCACGCCTGCTCGACGGCGACGGCGTCGTCGCAGGAGACGCAGGGGAAGTCCAGGCCCTCGATGGAGGCGTTGACGAGGACGACCGGGATGTTGCGCTCGGCGAGCTGGTGGTAGTGGTCGTGCGGCGCGTCGGCCTGCGCGAAGAGTCCGCCGGCGAAGACCACGCCGGAGACCTGCTGCTGGAGGAGCAGGTCCACGTAGTCGGCCTCGGAGACGCCGCCCTTGGTCTGGGTGCAGAGCACGGGGGTGAGCCCCTGCTGGGCGAGGGCGCCGCCGATGACCTCGGCGAAGGCGGGGAAGATGGGGTTCTGCAGCTCGGGCAGGACGAGTCCGACGAGCCGGGCGCGTTCGCCCCTGAGCTGGGTGGGGCGCTCGTAGCCGAGCACGTCCAGGGCGGTGAGGACCGACTGCCGGGTCGCCTCGGAGACCCCGGGCTTGCCGTTGAGGACCCGGCTGACCGTCGCCTCGCTGACCCCCACCTTCTTCGCCACCTGAGCAAGTCGTCGCGTCATGCGCGCAAGAGTAGCGCAAGTACCGCAAGAGAATGACAGTCCGTTGCGGTCTCCGCGCAAGCGGCCGGCCTGGCGCCCGGCGGGGACGTCCGGAGGCTCAGGGACACGGATGGGTAACGGACGGGCCGAGCGGGATCCCACACCTTGTCAGTGCAATTTCACATTACTATGTTACGGGTCACATTCCGGCCGCTCTGGCTGTCCGACCGTTCTCCCGCTCTTCCTCGGAGTGACCCATGACCAAGCGCACCCACACCCTGGCCGTCGCCCTGGTGTCGACCCTCGCCGTCGGCCTCACCGCCTGCTCCGGCGGCTCCTCCGGCGGCCCGTCCGGCGGGCCGGACCGCAAGAACCCCGCCGCCGCCAACGCGGGGGCGGTCCTCGGCGGCACGCCGCAGAAGGGCGGCACCCTCTCCGTCCTGTCCAACCAGGACTTCTCCCACCTCGACCCGGCCCGCAACTGGGTCATGCCGGACATGGACTTCGGCACCCGGCTGCTCTACCGCACCCTCGTCACGTACAAGGCCGAACCCGGCGCCAAGGGCAGCGAGTTGGTCCCCGACCTCGCCGAGGACCTCGGCACCCCCTCGAACGGGGCGAAGACCTGGACCTTCCGGCTGAAGCCCGGGCTGAAGTACGAGGACGGCACCCCGATCACCGCCCAGGACATCAAGCACAACGTCGAGCGGTCCTTCTCCCCCGACCTGCCCGGCGGCCCCGACTACGCGGCCCGCTACCTGGCCGGCGCCAAGGGCTACCAGGGCCCGGCCGAGGGCAGGCACCTCGACTCGATCAAGACGCCCGACGCGCGCACGATCGTCTTCGAACTCCACACCGCCTTCGCCGAGTTCCCCTTCGCCGCCACCCTGCCGACGTTCTCCCCGGTGCCGCCGAAGCAGGACAAGGGCCCCCAGTACGACAACCGCCCGTTCTCCTCGGGGCCGTACAAGATCGAGACGTACGCCCGCGACAAGCAGCTCGTCCTGGTCCGCAACACCCACTGGGACCCGAAGAGCGACGGCGTCCGCAAGGCGTACCCGGACCGGATCGTCGTCACCATGGGCCTCAAGGGCAACCAGGTCGACGACCGGCTGATCGCCTCCGCCGGCGCCGACGCCTCCGCCGTCCCGTGGGCCGCCCTGCGCCCCGAGTCCACCCCGAAGGTGCTGACGAAACCCGAGGTGAAGGCGCGTCTGCTCGCCGAGTCCAGCACCTGCAACGAGATGCTCCAGATGCACACCGGCCGCGCCCCCTTCGACGACGTGAAGGTCCGCCGGGCCGTGCAGTACGCCCTCGACCGGGAGGCGATCGTCACCGCCGCCGGCGGCCCCGCCCTCACCGACGCGTCCACGGCCGCCATGCCCGGCGCGCTGTTCGCCGGCGGCAAGCAGCCCGACACCCTGAAGATCCCGCTCGCCGGCGACCCCGACAAGGCCAGGCAGCTGCTCAAGGAGGCTGGGAAGGCCGACGGCTTCGCCACCAGCCTCACCGTCTCCAGCGGCGACAAGGCGATCGGCGAGGCCGTCCAGCAGGCCCTGGGCCGGGCCGGCATCAAGGTGACCATCGAGACCGTCGACCCGTCCGCCTTCTACGACACGATCGGCGACACCCGCAACCGCACCGACCTCGTCTACACCGGCTGGTGTCCCGACTTCCCCTCCGGCTCCACCTTCCTCCCCTTCGTCTTCGACGGACGCTCCATCAAGGAGAAGGGCAACTCCGGCAACCACTCCCTCTTCCGCGACGACGCCACCCAGAAGCGGATCGACGAGATCGCCGCCATGACCGACGGCGCCGCGGCCAACCAGGCGTGGCAGGAGCTCGACGGACAGATCCTCGCCAAGGCCCCGGTCGCCCCCGGCGCGGTGAAGCGCCGCCCGCTCGTCCTCGGCACCAACATCGCCGGCGCCTTCGGCCACACCTCCTGGGGCGGCCAGATCGACTACGCCACCGTCGGCCTCAAGGACCCGTCCAAGAGCACGGACTGAAGGACGCCCCTCCGATGACCACCACCACGACCACCACCGCTCCCCCGGTTCCCCGGGGCGGCGGGGCCTGGCGGCTCGTCCGCGCGGAGCTCCGCCGCCGGGCCTCCCTCAAGGTCTCCCTCGGCGTCGTCGCCCTCTTCGCCGTGATGACGGTCGCCGCCCCGCTGATCAGCGCGCTGGGCGGCTGGGGCCCCGAGGAGTTCGACAAGTCCGCCGTCGACCCGTACCTCGGCGGACTGCCGATCGGACCGCTCGGCGGCGTCTCCGCCGAGCACTGGCTCGGCGTCGAACCCGTCACCGGCCGCGACCTGTTCGCCCGGGTCGTGCACGGCGCCCAGGTCTCCCTGCTGATCGCCTTCGCCGCCACCGCGATCGTCGTCCTCGCCGGCACCGCCGCCGGCGTCGCCGCGGGCTACTTCGGCGGACGCACCGACACCGTGCTCTCCCGGCTGATGGACCTCACCATGTCCTTCCCCTCCCTCATCTTCATGATCGCGATGATGTCGGTGGCCAGGGACGTCGACCGGATCCTGCTGATGATCCTCGTCATCGGCCTCTTCGGCTGGCCCGGCGTCGCCCGGGTGGTGCGCGGCCAGACCCTCTCCCTGAAGCACCGCGAGTACGTCGACGCCGCCCGCGTCGGCGGCTCGGGCCCCTGGCGGATCCTCGCCCGCGACATCCTGCCGGGCGTCGCGGGACCGGTCATCGCGTACACCACGCTGATGGTCCCCGGCATGATCGCCACCGAGGCGGCGCTCAGCTACCTCGGCGTCGGGGTCCGCCCGCCGACCCCGTCCTGGGGCCAGATGATCGCCGAGAGCGTCGCCTACTACGACACGGACCCCATGTACTTCCTCGTCCCCAGCCTCTGCCTCTTCCTCACCGTCCTCGCGTTCACGCTCCTCGGCGACGCGCTGCGCGACGTCCTCGACCCCCGGGGGAGCCGTACGTGATCCTCTACCTCGGCCGCCGGCTCCTCGGGGTGCTCGGCGTGCTCCTCGCCATCGCCGCCGTCACCTTCACCATCTTCTACGTCCTGCCGTCCGACCCGGCCGCCGCCGCCTGCGGCAAGGCGTGCAGCGACGAACGCCTGGCGGCGATCCGCGCCCACATGGGCCTGGACGCCCCGCTCTGGCGGCAGTTCGCCGACTTCGTCACCGGCATCTTCACCGGCCGGACCATGGGCTCCGGCCAGTACGCCCTGCACTGCGACTTCCCCTGCCTCGGCTACTCGTACGAGAACAGCGAGGGCGTCTGGGACCTGCTCGTCGACCGGCTGCCCGTCTCCGCCTCGCTCGCGGTCGGCGCCGCCGTCCTCTGGCTGGCCCTCGGCCTGACCGCCGGCGTCACCGCGGCGCTCCGCAAGGACACCCTCACCGACCGGGCCCTGATGGTCGGCGCGGTCGCCGCCGCCTCCCTGCCCGTCTACTTCACCTCCGTCCTCCTCATCTACGGGCTGATCCGGCTCACCGGACTGCTCCCCTACCCGCAGTACGTCCCCCTCACCTCCGACCCGCTCTCCTGGGCCTCCAACCTGCTGCTGCCGTGGCTGGCGCTCGCGATCCTGTACGCCGCCATGTACGCCCGGCAGAGCCGCGGCGCGATGATCGAGTCCATGGCGGAGCCGTACATCCGCACCGCCCGCGCCAAGGGCCTGCCGCGCCGCACGGTCGTCGTCAAGCACGGCCTGCGGGCCGGGATGACCCCGGTCCTCACCATCTTCGGCATGGACCTCGGCGGACTCCTCGCCGGCGCCGTCATCACCGAGTCCCTCTTCGGACTCCCCGGCATCGGGCGCCTCTTCTACGGCGCCCTCACCACCGGCGACCAGCCCGTCATCCTCGGCGTGACGCTGCTCGCCGCCACCTTCATCGTCGTCGCCAACCTGGCCGTGGACCTGCTGTACGCCGTCGTCGACCCGCGAGTGAGGTACTGATGGCCGCCCCCGCCCCGCTGCTGACGGTCCGGGACCTCAGCGTCACCTTCCCCACCCCGCGCGGCCCCGTCCGGGCCGTGGACTCCCTCTCCTTCGACGTGCCGCACGGCCGCACCCTCGGCATCGTCGGCGAGTCGGGCTCCGGCAAGTCCGTGACCTCGCTCGCCGTCATGGGCCTGCACACCGGCGCCGAGGTCACCGGCTCCGTCACGCTCGACGGGCGCGAACTCGTCGGCCTGCCCGACCGGGAGCTGGGCCGGCTGCGCGGCCGGCGGATGGCGATGATCTTCCAGGACCCGCTCTCCAGTCTCCACCCGTACTACACGGTCGGCGAGCAGATCGCCGAGCACCACCGGGTCCACTTCGGCACCCGCCGGGCCGCCGCCCGGGCCCGCGCCGTCGAGGCGCTCGCCGAGGTCGGCATCCCCGAGCCGAAGCGCCGCGCCGGGGAGTACCCGCACCAGTTCTCCGGCGGCATGCGCCAGCGGGTGATGATCGCGATGGCCCTGGTCTGCGAACCGGACCTGCTCGTCGCCGACGAACCGACCACCGCCCTCGACGTCACCGTGCAGGCCCAGATCCTCGACCTGCTCGCCCGCCTCCAGCAGGAGCGCCGGCTCTCCGTCGTCATGATCACCCACGACCTGGGCGTGGTCGCCCGGGTCGCCCACGAGGTGCTCGTCATGTACGGCGGACGCGCCGCCGAACAGGCCCCTGTGGACGCCCTGTTCGCCTCCCCCGCGCACCCCTACACCCGCGGGCTGCTCGACTCGCTGCCCCGGCTCGACGACCCCGACGACGTGCCGCTCCGGGCCATCCCCGGCAGCCCGCCGTCCCTGCTCGACCCGGCGCCCGGCTGCGCCTTCGCGCCCCGCTGCGCCCGCGCGGCGGCCGGCACGGCGGAGGAGCGGGACCGGTGCGCCACCGAGCGGCCGACGCTCGGCGGGCCCCGCGGCCACGCCGCCGCCTGCCACTTCGCGGCCTTCCCGGCCGTCCCCGCGTACGAAGGGATCGCCCCGTGAGCACGACGACTCCTCCCGGCACGCCGCCGCTGCTGCGGGTCCGGGACCTCGCCATGACCTTCCCGGGCCGCCGCCGCTCGGCGCCCGTGCGGGCCGTGGACGGCGTCGGCTTCGACCTGGCGGCGGGCGAGACCCTCGGCCTGGTCGGCGAGTCCGGCTGCGGCAAGTCGACCACCGGCCGGATGATCGTCCGCCTCCTGGAGCCGACGGCGGGCTCCGTCGAGTACGACGGCCGGCCCATCGCCCATCTCCCGCAGCGGGCCATGAAACCGCTCCGCCGCGAGATCCAGATGGTGTTCCAGGACCCGCACTCCTCCCTCAACCCCCGCCAGCAGGTGGCCCGGATCATCGCCGATCCCCTGCGGGTCCAGGGGAGTTCGGCGGCGGAGGCGCGCGAGCGGGCGCTGGAGCTGATGGAGCTGGTCGGTCTCATCCCCGAGCACGCCGACCGTTACCCGCACGAGTTCTCCGGCGGGCAGGCGCAGCGCATCGGCATCGCCCGCGCGCTGGCGACCGGCCCCCGGCTCGTCGTCGCGGACGAGCCGGTCTCCGCGCTCGACGTGTCCGTCCAGGCCCAGATCGTCAATCTGATGGAACGGCTCCAGGACGAACTGGGCCTCGCCTACCTCTTCATCGCCCACGACCTGTCGGTGGTGAAGCGGGTCTGCGACCGGGTCGCGGTCATGTACCTCGGCCGGATCGTCGAGATCGGCGCCAAGGAGCGGGTGTACGAGGCCCCCGCGCACCCCTACACGCGGGCGCTGCTCTCCGCGGTGCCGCTGCCGGACCCGGCGGCCGAGCGGGCCCGCGAGCGCATCACCCTGCTCGGCGACCCGCCGAGCCCCGCCGCTCCCCCGCCGGGCTGCACCTTCCACCCGCGCTGCCCGAAGGCCCAGGCGATCTGCCGCACCGAGGCGCCGGTCCTGCGGTCGCTCGCGGCGGGCGAACCCCGGGAGGTGGCCTGCCACTTCCCCGAGGAGGGCTGACGGGCCGGCCCGGCGTCAGCCGGACGCCATCGCCAGGCCCATCAGCAGGGCGAGCGCCCACGGCGCCGCGAGCAGGAGGAGGGCGGTGGAGGCGGCAGCGGTGCGGACCCACCGGAGGGCCCGGCGGTGCGGCAGCAGCCAGGCCATGGCGAGCAGGACGCCCGCGAGGGTGAGGAACATCTCGAACCCGCTGGTGTACCCGTCGGCCCAGAAGGTCGCGAACCCGCCGACCAGGAGCGGGAGTCCGGGCAGCGTCGCCACGAGGGGCGCCTTCCACCAGGTCGGGTCGGCGGGAGCGTGGCTGCGGGTGGGGGTGGGGGTCGCCGTCGTCATGACTCCAGCTCATCATCGTCGGGGGCGGCGCGGGATCCGGGCCGGTACTCAGGTACGTACTCAGGCGCGGTGGCGCCGGGCCGCCGCCGCGGCCGCCCCGGCGGCGGACCGCGCCGCGGCGAGGGCGCGCTCGGCGGCCCGGAGGTCCGTACCGGCCCGCTTCGCGGTCTTCCTGGCCGCGGCGGCCGCCTCGCTGGCCTCGTCCCGCTCCCGCTCGGCGCGGCGGAGCCGGTCGGCGGCCTCCTCGGCCGGGGGGCGCGGCGGGGCGGGGGGGTCGGCGTCGGGCGCGCCGCCGGTGGGGCGCGCCCCCCGGGCCGC
>NZ_JBHYKM010000006.1:76193-103047 GCF_042741435.1 Streptomyces sp. NPDC058955
CGCCGCGGCCAGGGCCCCCTCCTGGGCGGCGCCCGGGTCGGGCGCGCGGCGGGGCCGGGCGGCCCGGGCCGCCGCCGCGGTCGCGTCCGCCTGCGCCGCTGCTTCCGCCGCCGTCGCTTCCGCCTCCGCCGCAGCTACCGCTTCTTCGGCCTTCACCGGGGCGGCCGGGGGCCGGGCGGTCAGGGTCTCGGGCGGGACGGCGGGGAAGCCGACGGCCGTCTCCGGCATCGCGGCGAGCCGCCCCTTCGCCCACGGGCCGGCGACGTCGGGGTGGGCGAGGACGGCGTGCAGGATCCGCTCGACGTCGCCGAGCACCGTGTCGCCCACGGGCTGACCGGCCTCCTCCGCGAGACCGGCGGTGGTCCGGACGAGCGCGGCGACGAGCCGGTGCTGCTGCCGGCTCGCCTCCCGCAGCCGCTCGCCGTCGAGCGTCCGGTGGGCCTCGCGCAGCGCCTCGCCCAGGGCGAGGAACCGCTCGGCCTCCTCAGGCCGTTCGCGGGCGAGCAGGTTCGCCGCCCAGACGGCGAGCGGCGGCCGCCGCAGCGCCGCGATCGCCTTCGCGGCGGCCGGGTCCTTCGCCCGGCGCGCCTCGGCCACGTACGCGTCCCTGGCCGCCGTGAACTCGGACGGCCGCAGCCCGTACAGCTCGTCGGTGACCTGCTCGACATCCATGGGCCCACTCTGCTGGGCCGGGCCCGCGGGGCCGGGGCGAACCTCCGTCGGTCGTCCCGCCGTCACCCGCTCGATGTCATCGTCAGGCGTCCTGGACGCGGCGGAAGGGCCGCTCGGCCTCCAGGGCGAACGCGGCCTCCAGGAGGGTGCGTTCGCTGCCCGGACGGCCGGAGAGCAGGACGCCGATCGGCAGGCCGTCGGCCGTGGTGCGGGCGCTCGGCAGGGAGAGCGACGGGGTGCCCACCACGTTGTCGACCGGGGTGTAGGCGACGTACTCCAGGATCCGCTCGACCAGGACGGGGTAGGGAACATCCGGCGCGAGGTGCCCGAGCGGGGGTGTGGTGCGGGCGAGGACCGGGGTGAGGACGAGGTCGAGGCCGCGCAGCGCCGCCGCGTACGCCACCTTGGTCCGGCGCAGCCGGCGGATGACGCCCGGGGTGTCGCGCCAGTGCTTCACGTACTCCTCGCGCAGGCCGCGGCTGAGCCCGTCCATGCGGTGCCGGTCGAAGTCGGCGCCGAAGGTGCGGCCGGTGGCGCCGAGGAGGAAGGAGAGCATCCCCCAGTAGGTGAGGAAGTCCCCGGTGAAGCGGGGGTCGATGTCCATGGTGACGGGTTCGACGGTGTGGCCGAGGCCCCGGAGGGTGGCGACGGTGTCGGTGACGGCGGCGCGGGTGTCGTCGTCGCACCGGGTGCCGTTGGGCGAGTCGAGCAGGTAGCCGATGCGCAGCCGTCGGTCGGAGGGTCCTTCGACGAGGCCGACCGGCGGCAGCTTCGGGTTGCGGTGGTGGCGTTCGGCGGCGGCGAGGAAGGCGGCGGAGTCGCGGACCGTGCGGGTGACGACGCCGTCGACGACCAGGTCGACCGGCAGGTGCCGGCTCTGGTCGTTGGGGACGACACGGCCCCTGGTGGGCTTGAGGCCGACGAGTCCGCAGGCGGCGGCGGGGATGCGGATGGAGCCGCCGCCGTCGTTGGCGTGGGCGAGGGGGACGGCGCCGGCGGCGACGAGCGCCGCGGCGCCGCCGGAGGAGCCGCCCGCGGAGTGGCCGGTGTGCCAGGGGTTGCGGGCCGGTTCGGCGGACTCGTACTCGGTGGTCGGGCTGAAGCCGAACTCGGGCAGCCGGGTCTTGCCGAGGACGGTGACGCCGGTGCTGAGGAGCTGCCGGACGAAGGGCGCGTGCCGGCGGGCCGGCCGGGGCGTGAAGGCGGCGCTGCCGTGGCCGGTGGGCAGGCCCGCGTAGTCGGTGTTGTCCTTGACCAGGGTCGGGACGCCCGCGAAGGCGCCGCCGGAGCCGCCGCCGAGGGCCGGGGGGTCGAGCGGGATCTGCACCGCGTGGAGCTCCGCCACCGCCCGGAGCCGGTCCGCCGCGTCCCTGGCCAACTCGGCGGGGCTCACCTCGCCCCGCCGGACGGCCTGCGCCAGGCCGACGGCGTCGTGCTCCCCGAGGGAGTCGTCGCGGAAGGCGTGCACCGTGGTCCGCTTCTCGATCGTCACCGCTGCCTCAGCCCCCGGGTCGGTCGTCGATGGATACCGCCATCATGGCGTACCCACGGGTAACACGCGAGGGCCGGGCGCGGGTGGAACGGGGGCGGAACGGGGGCCGGGGGCCCTAACGGCCCTGGAGCCGCTTGACGTTGTCGCCGAAGGTCCAGTTCTTCGACCCGTCCCAGTTCGCCGACCAGGTCATCAGGCCCTTGAGGCGCCCGCCGTAGTGGTTCCACGCCTGGGCGACGAGGGAGGGCGTCATGTAGCCGCCGCCGGCGCCCGGCTGGGCCGGAAGTCCGGGGACCTGCTTGTCGTACGGGACGCGGACGGTGGTGCCCTGGATGACCAGGCCGCGGTCGAGGCAGTCGGTCTGGGCGGTGAAGCCGGCGACGGTTCCGGCGGAGTACGAGTCGCCGGAGCAGCCGTACATGCTGCCGTTGTAGTACTGCATGTTGAGCCACCACAGGCGCCCGTTGTCGGCGTACTTCTTGACGATCGGGAGGTACGCGCCCCAGATCGAGCCGTAGGCGACGCTGCCGCCGGTGACGTAGGCGGTCTCGGGGGCCATGGTGAGGCCGAAGCCGGCGGGCATGCGGGCGAGGACGCCGTCGATGATGCGGATCAGGTTGGCCTGGGAGGCGGACAGGGTGGTGATGCTGCCGCTGCCGACGAGTCCGGTCTCGATGTCGATGTCGATGCCGTCGAAGTTGTACTTCTGGAGGATCGGGACGATCGTCGCGACGAACCGGTCGGCGACGGCCTGGGAGCTGAGGTCGATCCCGGCGGCGGCGCCGCCGATGGACATGAGGAGGGTGGCGCCGGCGGCCTTGGCGCGGCACATCTCGGCCGGGGTGGAGACGCGGACGGTGCTGTCCATGCCGTCCTCCCACAGCACGGTGCCGTCCGAGCGGATCACGGGGAAGGCGGCGTTGATGACGTTGTACCCGTGGGCGGCGAGCCGGGGGTCGTCGATGGGCACCCAGCCGAAGGGCGGGTGGACGCCGTTGGCGGCGCCGTCCCAGTTCTCCCAGTAGCCCTGGAGCACCTTGCCGGTGGGGCGGGGCTTGAGGGCACAGGTGTCGGCGGTGGTGGCCGTGCCGGCGGCATGGGCGGGGGCGAGGGTGGCGAGCAGGGCGGCGAGGGCGCTCGCGCCCGCTCCGAGGGCGCGGACGATCCGTGAGCCTGGCATGCGTGCTCCTTGGGACGTGGGGGGTCGTTCCGGGGCATGGCGCGCGCTCCAGCAGACCGTAGATTGGTCCAGACCTTCCGTCAACCACCCGGGGAGGGGAGGGAGTTGAGGCGATCGATGCCCATCCCGGATGGCGCCGACCGGCACCGCCCGGCACCCGCCGACGCCAGCCGGCCCCATCCGACACCCACCCGCCCCGCCCGGCACCGCTCGGCACCACCTGGCGCCACAGGGCACCACTCCGGCACCACGTGGCATCACATGGCGCCACCCAGTGCCACCCGTGGCACCATCTGGCGCCGTTTGGTGCCGCATGGCACCACCAGAGGTTGCACATGGCGCCATGATGGTGCCATGATGACGTCATGGACCTCACCCCGTACGTCGACAGCCTCCGCCGCGAACTCGCGGTGGCCGCCGAAGCCGGTGGCGACGAAGCGCGCGACCTGGCCGAGCGGCTCACCGCCCCCTTGGAGTCGGCGACCCGTCTGACCATGCTCAACGTGCTCTCCGCCGCCATGGACGAGATCACCCGTGAGCTCGCCCCCGGCTCGGTCGACGTACGGCTGCGCGGGCTCGACCCCGACTTCGTGGTGACGCTGCCGCCCACCGACAGCGCCGCCCCCGTGGAGCCGGCCGCGCCCGCCGAGCCCCTCCCGGTCCCGGCCGCCGAGGGCGACGAGGGCGGCACCGCCCGCGTCAACCTGCGCCTGCCGGCCCACCTCAAGGCCCGCGCCGAGGAGGCCGCCGCCCGCGAGGGCCTGTCGGTCAACGCCTGGCTGGTACGGGCCGTGTCGACGGCGGTCGCCGGCGGCACCGCCCCGCGTACCCCGGAGAAGACCCGCACCACCGGACAGAGCATCACGGGCTGGGTCCGCTGACCCTCGCGGCCCGCCCGCACCACGCCTCCCCACCACGGCCCCCACCTGCGGGGACGACCCGACGACCCAAGAGGACGGGACAGCCATGCCTTCTTTCGACACTCCCGCACCGATCTCCGTCACCGCCTACCTGTACGCCGGCTCGCTCCAGTTCACCGCGCGCGACCGCCCCGACACCGTCGTCGAGGTCCGGCCGCGCAACGCCAAGAAGGACCTGGACGCCCGGGCGGCCGAACAGACCGAGGTCACGTACCTCCGGGGCGTCCTCACCCTCAAGACCCCCAAGGCCAATCTGCTCGGGCGCGGCGGCGTCGTGGACGTGACGGTGGAACTGCCCACGGGCTCCGCCGTCGACGTGACCAGCACCGCGGCCGCCCTGCTCGGCGAGGGCCGGCTCGGCGAGACCCGCGTGAAGATCGCGGCCGGTGACGTCCGGCTCGACACCACCGGCCCGCTGACGCTGAACGCCGCGCACGGCTCGACCAGCGTCGACCGGATCGAGGGCGCGGCCGACCTGACCACCAGCAGCGGCAATCTGCGCGTCGGTACGATCACCGGCCCCGCCGTCCTGAAGAACTCGCACGGCAGCACGATCGTCGACACCGTCACGGGCGAGCTGCGGATGAGCGGCGCCAACGGCGCCATCGAGATCATGCGCGCCGGCCAGGACGTCACCGGCACCTCGACCAACGGCAGCCTGCGCGTCGCCGAGGTCTCCCGCGGCGAGGTCCAGCTGGAGACGTCCAACGGCTCCATCGAGGTCGGCGTCCGCGAGGGCACCGCCGCCTGGCTCGACGTCAGCTCCCAGCGCGGCCAGGTCCGCAACGCACTCACCGCGTCCGGGGCCCCCGAGGAGTCCGAGGAGACGGTCAGGATCCGCGCGCGCAGCAACTGGGGCAACATCGACATCCGCCGCGCCCGCGCCTGACGCGCCTCTCCCCTCCCCTCCCCTCCCCTCCGTCCTTCTCTCCGCCCCGGGAGGGCCCGCGCGCGCCCTCTCCTTCGTACGACGCCACGTCACCCACCGTCCGGCGTACGGTGTTCCGTGATCGTCTCCGTCTCACGAAAGGCGCAGCGCATGTCCGAGAGCACTCCCGCGGGGATCGTGTCGGATCCGGTCGGCCGGGTGGTCGGCGGCCGGGCGGAGGTCCGGGACGACGAGTGGGGCGGGGTGGCGGCGGTGATCCGGCTGGACGACCGGTTCGCGCCGGAGGCCCTGGCCGGCCTGGACTCCTTCTCGCACGTCGAGGTCGTCTACCACTTCGACCGGGTGCCGGTGGAGAAGGTGGAGACCGGCGCCCGCCATCCGCGCGGCAACACCGACTGGCCCCTCGTCGGCATCTTCGCCCAGCGCGGCAAGAACCGCCCCAACCGGCTCGGCGTCTCCCGCTGCCGGCTGCTGCGCGTCGACGGCCGTGACGTCCACGTGGAGGGCCTGGACGCGGTCGACGGCACCCCGGTGCTCGACATCAAGCCCTACATGGCCGAGTTCGGCCCGCGCGGCGCCACCAGCCAGCCGGAGTGGGCCACCGAGATCATGCGCGCGTACTACTGACGCCCACGCACCGCGGCGGGCATGCAGAACGCCCCTCCCGCCAGTTGCCTGGCGGAAGGGGCGTCATCAGCGGTAGCGGAGGGATTTGAACCCTCGGTGACTTGCGCCACACTCGCTTTCGAGGCGAGCTCCTTCGGCCGCTCGGACACGCTACCGAGAGAGAGCTTAGCCCAAACCGGCCCAGCGAAGAAATCCGTATCCCCGCGCAGGTCACGGCGGGGGTCAGCGGGTGCGGAAGAAGCCGGTGAGCTGCTCGGCGCACGCGTCCCCGAGGACGCCCCTGACGACCTCCGGGCGGTGGTTGAGCCGGCGGTCGCGGACCAGGTCCCAGAGGGAGCCGGCGGCGCCCGCCTTCTCGTCGTCGGCGCCGTAGACGACCCGTTCGACCCGCGACTGGACCAGGGCGCCCGCGCACATCACGCAGGGCTCCAGGGTCACCACGAGGGTGCAGCCGGTCAGCCGCCACTCGCCGGTGGCGGCGGCGGCCCGGCGCAGCGCCAGGACCTCCGCGTGGGCCGTCGGATCGCCGGTCGCCTCCCGCTCGTTGTGGCCGCGGGAGAGGACGTCGCCGGCGGGGGAGAGCACGACCGCGCCGACCGGTACGTCACCGGCCGGCACGGCCGCCGCCGCCTCGGCGAGGGCGAGGCGCATGGCGTCCCGCCAGAGCTCCGGCACGGGGCCGGGTACCGCGGACTGCACTAGCGGACGGCCTCCAGGATGTCGGAGGCGCCGATGGCGTCGGCGATCTCCCCGAGGGCGTCCTCGGTCACGGCGAGCAGGGTCCGCTCCGGCATGCCGAGGTCGGCGAGGATCCGGCCCTCGCCGAGCGGCCCGGCCGGCGCGATGCCGGCGCTGCCCGCGGCGGCGTCCTCGTCCTCGTCGGACGCGTGCTCCGGCTCACCGTCCTCGGTGCCGTCCAGGTTCACCAGTTCGTCGAGCTCGCTGTCCGGGTCGTCGTCGCCGAGCAGTTCCGAGGTGAGGATCTCCCCGTACGAGGAGCGGGCCGCGGCCGCCGCGTCGGAGACGTAGACCCGCGGGTCGTCCTCCCCGTCGACGCGGACGATGCCGAACCACGCGTCCTCCTGCTCGATGAAGACGAGGACGGTCTCTCCCTCGTCGGCCGCCGCCTCACGGGCCAGATCGGCCAGGTCCGCCAGCGTCTCCACGTCGTCGAGCTCCGTATCGCTCGCTTCCCACCCGTCTTCGGTGCGCGCGAGCAGTGCGGCGAAGTACACCTGACTCTCCCACTGATCAGAGGTGTGATGATCCGGCGGCGCGCTCCTGAGCCCCGCCCAATCGGCATCGTGACAGAAACGACGGCCTCAGGAGAGGTCTTCGGCTCTTGCGTCGTGCATCAGTCTGAACCACACCGCGTTCGGGTGGGCGTACGACCCCGGCGCGCGGAGGGGGCGCATCGGCCGTGGCCGGGCCCCTCACCAACGGAAGGTGCGCATGCGCATGGCCTGTCTCATCCGGGCCGCCCGGGCGCGGCGCGGCTGCACCCGGTCGCGCAGCGCCTTCGCCTCGCCGAGCTCGCGGAGGAACTGGGCGCGGCGCCTGCGGCGCTCCGCGTCGGTCTCCGGCTGTGTCTCCGGCTCCCGGGGCTCCGTGTCGCCCCGGACCTGGCCGGATGTGTTCTTCGGGTCGGGCATCGGCCACACCACCCCATCGCTGGGTCCCTGTGCTCCCACCTTGCCGCAGCGGCGTGGGTCGGTGCCAGTGCGCGGCGGGCTACTGTTGAGTCATGCGTCTCCACGTCGTCGATCACCCGCTGGTCGCCCACAAGCTCACCACCCTGCGCGACAAGCGCACGGACTCCCCGACCTTCCGCCGGCTCGCCGACGAGCTGGTCACCCTGCTCGCCTACGAGGCGACCCGGGACGTGCGGACCGAGCAGGTCGACATCGAGACCCCCGTCACGCCGACGACCGGCGTGAAGCTGTCGTACCCGCGTCCGCTGGTGGTCCCGATCCTGCGCGCCGGGCTCGGCATGCTGGACGGCATGGTGCGGCTGCTCCCGACGGCCGAGGTCGGCTTCCTGGGCATGATCCGGAACGAGGAGACGCTGGAGGCGTCGACCTACGCCACCCGGATGCCGGAGGACCTCTCGGGCCGCCAGGTGTACGTGCTGGACCCGATGCTGGCGACCGGCGGCACGCTGGTCGCGGCGATCCAGGAGCTGATCCGGCGCGGCGCCGACGACGTGACGGCCGTGGTGCTGCTCGCCGCCCCGGAGGGCGTCGAGGTCATGGAGCGCGAGCTCGCGGGCACGCCGGTGACGGTCGTGACGGCCTCCGTCGACGAGCGGCTCAACGAGCACGGCTACATCGTCCCGGGCCTGGGCGACGCCGGCGACCGCATGTACGGCGCCGCCGAGTAGGTCCCGGAAGGGGTCAGCAGCGGGCCGGCGCGGGCTTGGGCTTGTTCAGGGCCGCCAGCGCCGCGTCCGCCGTCGCCTTGGGCGACAGGGTCTTGAAGGCCGTACCGATGATCAGGTCGACGTCCGCCGTGGTGCGGGCGTCGACCTTCGTCGTGGTGCCCGCGAGCTGGGTGCCGAGGACGGCGAAGGCGCCCTTGGCGGCGGCGGGCGCGCCGAGCAGCAGCCCGGAGCCCTTCACCTTCTTGTCGTAGGCGGCGGGCGCGTTGCCGATCCTGCCGATGACGAAGCCGCGCTTCTTCAGCTCGTCGGCGGTGGTCTTGGCGAGTCCGCTGCGCGGGGTCGCGTTGTAGACGTTCACCGTGACCTGGGCGGGCTTCGGCGGCTTGGCGGCGGCCGCGCTGGGGGTGGGCGCGGGCTTGCAGTCGGTCTGCTTGCCGGCGGTGGTCTTCTTCGTCCCGTCGTCGCCGGAGAAGACGTCGACGAGCTGGAGCGTGCCCCAGCCGGCCGCGCCGAGCACGACCACCGCGGCGGCGGAGGCCAGGACGATCCTGCGTCGGCGGTGGGGTCGGCGCATGCGCGGGTAGACATCCCCCGTGATGCGGTACTTTCCGCCCATGCCGGGGGGAGTGAGCATGCTCATGGGCGCAGCGTAATGCCGCCTGTGCGCGATGCCTACTTGATGATCATGTGATCGCGGCCGGATGGGCGCGAACTGCCCCCGAAAGGATCAGCGCCCGGCGCCGTCCGGCGGGGTCGCCGGGGCGTCAGTCCAGTTCCAGCACGCGGGCGTGGAGCACCTGGCGCTGCTGGAGGGCCGCGCGGACGGCGCGGTGCAGTCCGTCCTCGAGGTACAGGTCGCCCTGCCACTTCACGACGTGCGCGAAGAGGTCGCCGTAGAAGGTGGAGTCCTCTGCGAGCAGGGTCTCCAGGTCCAGCTGGCCCTTGGTGGTGACGAGCTGGTCGAGGCGGACCGGGCGCGGGGCGACGTCCGCCCACTGCCGGGTGCTTTCCCGGCCGTGGTCGGGATACGGCCGGCCGTTTCCGATGCGCTTGAAGATCACACGGAAAGCCTACCGGGCGAGCGGCTCCCGGCGCAGCCACGCGGAACCGATGGGATGCTGGTGCAGACCGTGACATAAGCGACATTGGGGTGCCGCATGAGCGAGCCGGAGCAGCAGCCGACGACCCCGGAGCCGCCGGTTTCCGCGCCCGCGCCGGAAGCACCCGCGCCGGAAGCACCCGCGCCCGCGGACCCCGCGCCGGAGACGTCCGCCGCGCTCCCCGGTCCGGTCGCGGAGATCGCCGCCGGGTACGCCGTCGAGGGCGCCGCGCTCGATCTGGGGGCCGTGCTGTGGGACGGGGTCTGCCACCGGGACGCGGCGGTACGGATCCCGCTGTCCGTCCTCAACCGGCACGGTCTCGTCGCGGGCGCCACCGGCACCGGCAAGACCAAGACCCTCCAGCTGATCGCCGAACAGCTCTCCGCCCACGGTGTCCCGGTCTTCCTCGCCGACGTCAAGGGCGACGTCTCCGGCGTCTCCGCCCCCGGCGAGGACGGCGAGAAGGTCCGGGAGCGGGCCGCGCAGACCGGCCAGGAGTGGACCCCCACCGGCTTCCCCTGCGCGTTCTACGGCCTCGGCGGCACCGGCCCCGGCATCCCCGTCCGCGCCACCGTCACCGGCTTCGGCCCGGTGCTGCTCTCCAAGGTGCTCCAGCTGAACCGGACCCAGGAGCAGTCCCTCGGGCTGATCTTCCACTACGCCGACGCCAAGGGCCTGGAGCTGGTGGACCTGAAGGACCTGCGGGCGGTGGTCGCCTTCCTCGTCTCGGACGTGGGCAAGCCCGAACTGAAGGGGATCGGCGGCCTGTCGACGGTCACCGCCGGGGTGATCCTGCGCGCCCTGACCGCCTTCGAGCAGCAGGGCGCGGGCGACTTCTTCGGGGAGCCGGAGTTCGACACCTCGGAGTTCCTGCGGACCGCCGAGGACGGGCGGGGGATCGTCTCGGTCCTGGAGCTGCCGTCGGTGCAGGAGCAGCCGCAGCTCTTCTCGACCTTCCTGATGTGGCTGCTCGCGGACCTCTTCCACGACCTGCCGGAGGTCGGCGACCCGGAGAAGCCGAAGCTGGTCTTCTTCTTCGACGAGGCCCATCTCCTCTTCAAGGGGGCCTCGAAGGCGTTCCTGGAGTCGATCACGCAGACGGTCCGGCTGATCCGCTCCAAGGGCGTCGGCGTCTTCTTCGTGACCCAGACCCCGAAGGACGTGCCGGCGGACGTCCTCGCCCAGCTCGGCAACCGGGTGCAGCACGCGCTGCGCGCCTTCACCCCGGACGACGCCAAGGCCCTGAAGGCGACGGTGCGGACCTTCCCCGATTCGGCGTACGACCTGGAGGAGGTGCTGACCTCGCTCGGCACGGGCGAGGCGGTGGTCACCGTACTGAGCGAGCGGGGCGCGCCGACCCCGGTGGCGGCGACCCGGCTGCGGGCGCCGCAGTCGCTGATGGGGCCGATCGACGCGGCCGCGCTGGAGGCGGCGGTGAAGGGCTCGCCGCTGTACGAGCGGTACGCGCGGGCGGTGGACCGGGAGTCGGCGTACGAGCGCCTGTCGGCGGACGAGGCGGCCCGTGCGGTGGAGGAGGCCCGTACGGCGGAGGCCGAGGCGGCGGAGAAGGCCGCTCGGGAGGCCGCGAAGACGGAGGCGAGGGCCCCCCGTGAGGAGCCCTCGCTCGTCGAACAGGTCGTCGGCAGCGGGATGTTCAGGTCCCTCGCCCGGTCGATCGGCACCCAGCTGGGCCGGGAGATCAGCCGCTCGGTCTTCGGGACGGCCCGCCGCCGGAGGTGAGCCGGCGGGCGGTCTACTCGGTGACCTCGTGGTGGTCGTCGTGCAGGCCGCCGCCGCTGCCCGCGTCGCCCTCGGTCGGGACCGAGACGACCGGCTTGCGCAGCGAGGAGATGTCGTGGGCGTAGGTGCCGACGGCGTTGGCGATGACATCGATGTTGATGTCGAACGCCTTCCGGTCGATGTTGTCGATGTCGTCGCCCGCGGCGTGGTAGTTCACGTCGTAGGCGACCCCGGCCTCACCGCCGAACTTGGCGGCCTGCGCGGGGGTCTTGATGCCCTCGGCGCCGGTGAAGGTGCCGCCGGAGGGGATGCCGACCTCGATGAACGGGCCGTAGTCGGAGCGGCCGGTGAAGTCGGTGCCCTCGTGCGGGTGGCCCTGCTTGTCCATGAAGTCGGTGATGTCGCGCTCCAGCTGGGCGGAGCCCTCGGGGCCGGCGCCCTCGCCGACGTTGTCCGAGTTGTCGCCGTCGTACACGAACAGGCCGTAGTTCGGCGAGGCGATCATGTCGAAGTTGAGGTAGAGCTTGATCTCCTTCTTGTCGAGCTCCGTCAGGTTGGCGACGTAGTGCTCGGAGCCGAGGAGGCCGTTCTCCTCCGCGGACCACCAGGCGAAGCGGACCTTGTTGCGGACCTTGGCCTTCGACTCGGCGAGCTCCAGGGCGGTCTGGAGGAGGCCGGCGGAGCCGGAGCCGTTGTCGTTGATGCCGGGGCCGGCGGTGACGGAGTCGAGGTGCGAGCCGAGCATCACGGTGTTGGCGGCGTTGCCGCCGCGGGTCTCCGCGATGACGTTGTTGGTGGTGCGCTTCTCCTGGAACTCGCGGATCTCGAAGGAGAGGTTCACCGGGCCCTTGGCGAGGTCGGCGACGAGCTGCTCGCCCTCGGCCAGGGTGATGCCGCCGGTCGGGACGGCGCCGGAGGCCACGTCGCCGAGGGTGCCGGAGAGGACGCCCGCGACGTTGTTGTAGACGATGGCGCCGACCGCGCCGGCCGCGCCCGCGTTCTGCTGCTTGATGGCGAAGCTGCAGCCGCCGCGCTTGATCAGGGCGATCTTGCCGGTGAAGGTGCCGGAGGCGAAGTCGCCCGGCTCACAGCCGGTGGTGGCGTCGACCGGGACGGCGGCCAGCTCGGCGGTGATGCCGCCGACCGGGGTGGACTTGGTGTACGTCATCGCCTGGATGTCGAGCGCGCGGGGCGCGTCGCCGAGGACGGACGCCTTCTCGGCGAGGGTCTCGGTGTACATGAAGTCGAACTTCTCGTACGAGACGTCGTAGCCGGCCTTCTTGAGCTGTGTGTACACGTACGCGGCGGAGGCGTCGTGCCCGAGGGTGCCGGCCGCGCGGTGGCCGCCGGCCGAGTCGGCTATCGCCTGGAACTTCTGCAGGTGCTTGAAGGCGTCCTGGCCGGTGGTCTCCCGGACCAGCTTCTTCGCCAGCTTCGCCGCGTCCCGGGCGGGCGCGGCGGCGGGGTCCTTGACGGCGGTGGCCGGCGAGGCGAGGACCAGGGGGGCGGCGAGGGCGGCCGCGGCGAGGATGGCCGCGGCGCGACGCTGCGATGCGTTCACAGAAGTCCTTCCCGAGGGGGACGAGGTTGAGGGGAAGTTAGCCACCTTGGGGGCCTTCTGTGAACACGTTCGGCACAATTCCTGTCACGTTGAACAGGATTGACATCTGGAATTCTCAATTCCCGGATGGTTTGCCGTCCTTGGCGGATTTCGCCGCTTTCGCCGCTTTGGCGGCGGCCTTCATCTCCTGCTTGTGGGCGCGGACCTTGGCGAGCGATTCCGGCCCGGTGATGTCGGCGGCCGAGCGGTGGGCGCCCCGCTCGCCGTACGGGCCCGCGGCCTCCCGCCAGCCCTCCGGCCGGACGCCGTACTGCTTGCCGAGGAGGGCGAGGAAGATCTGCGCCTTCTGCTTCCCGAAGCCGGGCAGGTCCTGGAGCCGGGCGAGCAGCTCCTGGCCGGTGGCGGCGGTCCGCCAGACGGCCTCGGCGTCGCCGTCGTACTCCTCGACGAGGTACGCGCACAGCTGCTGGATCCGCTGGGCCATCGAGCCCGGATAGCGGTGCACGGCCGGCTTCTCGGAGAGCAGCGCGGCGAACGCCTCGGGGTCCGCCGCGGCGATCTCGTGCGCGTCCAGGTCGTCCCGCCCCAGACGGCCGGCGATCGTGTACGGGCCGGAGAAGGCCCATTCCATCGGGACCTGCTGGTCCAGCAGCATGCCGACGAGCGCGGCGAGCGGGGACCGGCCGAGGAGCGCGTCGGCCTCGGGCTGCTGGGCGAGGTGGATCTCGGGGCTCATGCTCCGATGATCCCGCCGGGCGGGCGCCGCCGCCCGGTGGAATCACCCGGCTCAGGTGTCCGCGAAGCGCTCCAGGGCCTCGACGACCAGCCGCCGGGTCTCGTCCCCGCCGAGGTGCCCGGCCTGCTCCACCACGTGGAGCTCGGCGTCCGGCCAGGCCCGGGCGAGCTCCCAGGCGGTGACGAGCGGCCCGCCCATGTCGGCCCGCCCGTGGACCAGCACGCCGGGGATGCCGGCCAGCCGGTGCGCGTCCCTGATCAGGGCGCCCTCCTCCAGGAAGGCGCCGTGGGCGAAGTAGTGGGAGCAGATCCGGACGAAGCCGAGCCGGGTGTCGTCCACCCGGTCGGTGTACGGGGTCCCCATGCCCTCCCCGGACAGGACGGCGTCCTCCCAGGCGCACCAGTCGGCCGCCGCCTTCTCCCGGACGGCCCGGTCGGGGTGGTTCAGCAGGGCCGCGTAGGCCCCCACCAGGTCCTCCGCGTGGTCCGCCCCGGCCCGGAACCGCTCGTGGGCCTCGGGGAAGTAGCGGGCGACGCCCTCGTACAGCCAGGCCGTCTCGGAGCGGCGGGTGGTGGTGACCGCGCAGAGGACGATCTCGCTGACCCGCTCCGGGTGCGCCTCCGCGTACGCCAGGATCAGCGTCGAGCCCCAGGAGCCGCCGTACAGCAGCCAGCGGTCGACGCCCAGGTGGACGCGGAGCCGCTCCATGTCGGCCACCAGGTGGGCGGTGGTGTTCACGGAGAGGTCGGCGGCCGGGTCGCTCGCGTGCGGGAGGGAGCGTCCGCAGCCGCGCTGGTCGAACTGGACGACCCGGTACTTCTCCGGGTCGAAGAGCCGGGGCGCGGTCGGGGAGGACCCGGAGCCCGGCCCGCCGTGGACGACGAGCGCGGGCTTGCCCGCCGGACTGCCGTGGACCTCGTAGTGGACGCGGTTGCCGTCCCCGACGTCGAGCAGGCCGGATTCGTACGGGACGGGGCGCGGGGTCTCGGATCGCATCCGGCCGACGCTACTCGGTGCCGGTGATCCGGGTCTCCGGGTTTTCGCACCAGCGCAGCACGGCCGGCCACGGCCCGAGCCCGCTGTCGGGGTTGAGGTGGCCGCCGCCCGGGACGAGGTCCGTGTCGAGGCCGAGCGGGGTGCCGTAGTGACGGCCGGCGCCCTCGGGGCAGTACGCGTCGCCGTCCCCGTGCACGAGCCGGGCCCGTACGCCCTCCTCGGCGAGGTCGAGGCCGTCGGCGAAGGCGGCGATCTCCGGGATGCCGGCGGTGACGCCGGGGGAGGGCGGGGCGACGAGCAGCACCCGGTCGGCGTCCGGCCGGCGGGCGCCCGCCCGCAGCCAGAGCAGCACGGCGAGGCTGTGCGCGAGGACGACGAACTCGCCCTCGGCCGGGCGCTTCCCGTGCTCCTCCAGGGCGTCCAGCCAGTCGCCGAGGACGGGCGCGTCCGGCGCGGGCAGCTGCGGGTAGCGCACCTCGTGGCCGCGGGCCCGCAGCTCGCCGGCGAGCCAGTGCTGCCAGTGGCCGGCGGGCCGGTGGTTCTGGAAGCCGTGCAGGACGAGGAAGGTCTTCGGTGCGGTCATGGGCCGCATCGTGGGGCGCCGCCGGGGCCGTGGTCCAGGGCGTTCCGAGGAGTGGACGTCCGGCCGCTCAGGCCCGGAGCGCCAGCAGCTCCCGCACGCCCGCCTTGATCCGCTCCGCCGGGAGCGCCTGCTCCACCGCGAGGTGGTGCAGCAGGTCCGGCGCGAAGGGCGCGAGGACGAGATGGGCGAGGAGGGCGGCGTCGGCGCCGGGCCGCAGCCGGGAGACCAGCATCGCCGTGTGCGTGTGCATGAGCTGGTAGGCGCCGCTGTGGTAGCGGGCGCGGGGCGCGGCGGAGTGGGCGGCGAGCAGGAGGGCGCGCTGCTCGGCGACCCGGTCGACGAGCGCGTCGAGGAAGGCTTCGAGCCGTTCCTCGGCGGGGGCGCCGGGGCCGAGCGGCGGCGGGCCGCTCATGTACGCCTCCTGGAACTGGCGCTCGCGGTCGTCCAGGAGCGCCCAGAGCAGCTGCGAGACGTCCCCGAAGCGGCGGTAGACGGTGCCGACGCCGATGCCGCTGGCGTGGGCGACCTGGTTCATGGTGACCGCGTCGGGGCCCTTCTCGGCGACGATCCGGTTGGCGGCGTCGAGGATCCGGCGCCGGTTGCGGGCGGCGTCCGCGCGCTCGGGGGCAGGGGCCGGACCGGTGCCGGGCGCGGTCGGGAGCAGGGTGAGCAGCGGTGCGGGCCCGTCGCCGGTCCCCGGTGTCCTCGTGCTGCTCATCGGCCTGCCCTGCCCTTCGTCGCGCCCCCGCCCGTCGGTGTCCTGTGCTTCGAGCATACCCGCCCCGCTTGCCATCCGGATTGTTATCCGCTTAAGCTCGGAGGAGTTAACCGGATACTGATCCGCTTGAGTTCCGCCTTGAGTGTCGTGCACAGCGAGGAGCCCGTCATGTCCGTGAAGGTCGCCGTCGTCTACTACTCGTCCACCGGTGCCGTGCACCAGCTCGCCCAGGCCGTCGCCGAGGGCGCCGAGAAGGCCGGCGCCGAGGTGCGCCTCCGCCGCGTCCCCGAGCTGGCCCCGGACGCCGCGATCGACGCCAACCCGGCCTGGCGCGCCCACGTCGACGCCACCACCGACGTCGAGGTCGCCACCCTCGACGACCTGGAGTGGGCGGACGCGTACGCGCTCGGCTCGCCGACCCGCTTCGGCAACGTGGCGGCCCAGCTCAAGCAGTTCGTCGACACCACCGGCGGCCTGTGGCAGCGCGGCGTCATGGCGGACAAGCCCGCCACCGCCTTCACCAGCGCCCACAACGTCCACGGCGGCAACGAGTCCACGCTGCTCGCCCTCTACAACACCTTCCACCACTGGGGCTCGGTCATCGTCTCCCCCGGCTTCACCGACCCGGCCGTCTATGCCGCCGGCGGCAACCCGTACGGCACCGCGCACCCCGGCGCCAACGGCGCCCCCGCCGAGAACGTCCTGGCCGCCGCCCGCTACCAGGGCACCCGCCTCGCCACCATCGCCAAGCGCCTGAAGGGCCTCGCGGTCGACTGACGCATCCCGGGCACGGGGCTCAGCGGCCTCCCCGCCCCCCGCGCCGCGGGGGTACGGCCTAGATCCGCAGGACGGACAGCCGGGCGAGGTCGGGCGGCCGGCGCGGCGGGGCGTGCGGCCGAAGAGCGGGCGCGAGCCGCGCGAGGAGGAGGACGAGCCAGTCGGGGCGGCGGCCGAGCGCGGCCCGGACGAGACCGGCGAGCAGCCAGGCGCCCAGGACGGCCACGCAGAGCGTGGTCATGTCCATCCCGGAACCGGGCGCGTGCCCCTCGTCCTGCGGGGCGGCCCCGTGAGCACTACCGCTGTCCGCCGCGTGCGCTCCGGCCCCCGCACCCGTGCCGGCGGCCGTCGCGTGGGACGCCGACGACGCCCCCTCGGGGTGCCCCACGGAGTGCATCATGAACACGCCGAGCGCGAGCACGACGACGAGCAGGAGGTGCGCGAGGGCACCTCCTGCTCGTCCGCCGTGGCGCGGCCGGGGTGTGGGCATGATCAGGACCTCCTGGGCCCCGACCATACCGTGCCGGGGTATCAGATCCGCGTCAGGACGGCAGCTCGCCGCTCATCGCCGCGGCCATCCGCAGGTGCGGGGCGGCCTCGTCCGCGCGGCCCTGGCGCTCCAGCGTGCGGCCGAGCATCAGCCGCGCGTAGTGCTCCACCGGGTCGCGCTCCAGGATGGCCCGCAGCTCGGTCTCGGCGAGCCGCAGCTGGGCGGAGTGGTAGTAGGCGCGGGCGAGCAGCAGCCGCTGGGCCGTCTGGTCCGGGTGCTCGGCGACGAGGCCGCGCAGGATGCGGACGGCGGTCTGGTACTCCTTCGCGTCGAAGAACAGCTGCGCGCGACTCCAGCGGTCCGCGGCCGTTCCGAACTCGTAGTACGTGTCGCTCACTTGCTCTCCCTGTTCCGGGGTGCCGGATCTGCCACCCTGTGGGGTGGCACGCCCTCGTCAACACCGAAGAGTAGTTGAACATTCCACCATCGGATTTCCCGTGGATCCCCCATCGGATCTCCCCCCACCCGAGAGGTGTCGATCCCCATGAGCAATCTCGACCGCCAGGCCGAGCTCGCGGTGTGCGGTGGCCGCGGCTTCGTCGTCGCCGAGCCCGTACGCGAACTCCTCAGCCCCCGTCACGTCCAGCTCGGCGAGTCGACGGAGGTGCGGCGGCTGCTGCCGAACCTCGGCCGGCGGATGGTCGGCGCCTGGGCCTTCGTCGACCACTACGGCCCCGACGACATCGCCGACGCCCCCGGCATGCAGGTTCCGCCCCACCCCCACATGGGCCTCCAGACCGTCAGCTGGCTGCACGAGGGCGAGGTCCTGCACCGCGATTCGACCGGCAGCCTCCAGACGATCCGCCCCCGCGAGCTGGGCCTGATGACCTCGGGCCGGGCGATCTCCCACTCCGAGGAGAGCCCCCGGTCGCACGCCCGTTTCCTGCACGGCGCCCAGCTCTGGGTGGCGCTCCCCGACGCCCACCGGCACGTCGAGCCGCACTTCCAGCACCACGGCGACCTCCCCCAGGTCACGGCGCCCGGCCTCACCGCCACGGTGATCCTCGGCTCCCTCGACGGCGCGACCTCGCCGGGCACCACGTACACCCCGATCGTCGGCGCCGACCTCGCACTCGCCGCCGGCACCGAGACGGAGCTCCCGCTCGACCGGGACTTCGAGTACGCCGTCCTCGCCATGTCCGGCGAGGCCCACGTCGACGGCGTCCCCGTCCTCCCCGGCTGCATGCTCTACCTCGGCTGCGGCCGCACCTCCCTCCCGCTCCGCGCGGTCTCCGACGCGGGCCTGATGCTCCTCGGCGGCGAACCCTTCGAGGAGGAGATCGTCATGTGGTGGAACTTCGTCGGCCGCACGGACCAGGAGATCCGCAAGGCGAGGGAGGACTGGATGGCGAGCGACCGTTTCGGCGAGGTGAAGGGCTACGACGGAGACCGGCTCGATGCCCCGGAGGTGCCCCCGGCCCAGCTGAAGGCCCGGGGTAGGGTCCGCTGAACTGGGGTTTTCCCCTGCCGAGTCGATGCGCGGTCGCGGGCTGCCCGGCCCCTGCCCGTGGCTCTCGTCATGACTGCGGGAGGGGGTGTGCCGCGGCCCCTCTGCGCCGCGCGGTCGGCGGGCGCGCTTCCTGGCAAAGCTGTCAGGCGTCCCAGCGTGGCGCAGGGTGTGGCGGCGGGCCGTTGCGACGTCGTGGCCCGCGGCGTTCGTGAGGGCGTCTCCTCGGTCACCGCCCAGGGGCCGGGGTGGCGGACTGACGGGAGGGTCGGGTCGAAGGGCGTGGTGATCACCGGTGTCCTGTTCACCGGGCCCGGCGCCGTGACCGCGTACGGGTGAACGGACCCCGGTTCCCGTACGAGGGCATCGCGTCGGTCGGCATCACGTCCTCCGTCCTCGACGTGGCCGTGACCCGGCAGCCGAGGAGCACCACCCGGACCTGTGCTTCCGTCCGAACGGTGCGGCCGTCGCCGCCGGTTTCCTCCTGCATCCGGACATGGCCAGGGCGGGCGACCCCTTGGCGGGAGAGGCGACCTCCACGTCTCGGACCGTTGGAAGTGAGGTGATGCGTCGTCAGGATGGCGACGGTGGGCGGACGCTGACGAGAACGCCGTCGCCACCGGCGGCGCGCGGACGGCATTCGGCCTCAGTCGCCACTTGTCAGGACAAGAGGGCTCGGGACTTCCGCGGCACCCCTTCCGGAGGCGATCGGGAAGAGAGGCGCCTCGCGTTGATCTGTCGGACGGTGCCCGGTTCGGTCGAAGCGTCATGTATCAGCCATGGACGATTGGTTCGTGTGTAGTCGAACCGAAACCCCCGGTATCCCTAGGTGTGTTGGGGAAGAGGTGGGTGATCGGCGGTCGCATGGCCCAGATCACTGCGCTGACTTGGGCATATACCTCTGGCAAGTTCCAGACCGCTGTGCAATCATCAGAACCGCCAAGAGCGAGCGTCCCCTCCGTTTGGAGGAATCTACGGAGGCTCGGTCGGAACGGGGGTGTGGGTGACTGGCCGATTCTGGTCACCGAAAAGTGTGGAACCTCCCGTTGGTCGGTCGCGATGCAGCGGCCGCGGTCTCGTCGATCCCACGGCCAGAGGTGAAGTTCGCGTGCAGTGGCAGGATTTCGTGCCTTCTCTCGACTGCCGGCCGTACCGGTCGGTGACCGGCCGGGAGGCCACTCCGCCTCCCGGTGGCTGAGCGGCTCCTGCGTCGTGTCGCGAGGTGTCGAGGTCTCCGCGGAAAGCTCAGGCGGCCGACCGCCGGCAGGCGGCGCCTCGGATCCCCGTGGCGGAGTCGACGGGGTGTCTCGTCCGGTGCTTCGGCGTGCGGTTCGAACCTTCGCGCTCGCGAAGGAAGGTGATCGTTCACGCGCCGGTCGGCGTCAGAGGGTGCACCCGCCCCATGCGAGTGGCCGATCGCGCCGCACGCCGCCCGCTCGACAGTCAGTCCCGTCTTTCACTTTGGAGTAAGTGTCATGAACCCATCAGTCTTTGCTTCGCTCTGCGATGTGCTGCGCAAGCGCAGCGAAGAGCTTGCGGGACGTGACATCCAGGCGTCCGACAGCCTGGTCGACCTGGGCATCGACTCCCTCGAACGGCTGTCGCTCGCCGTGGACGTCGAGAACCTCTTCGAGCTGCAGATCGACGACGCGGACCTCAACGGCGTCAAGACCGTCGAGGACCTCGCGCTCCTGGTCGAGCGGCTGCAGCCGGAAACCGGACGTGAACGTGCCTGAGATCGTCGTCACCGGACTCGGCTGCGTATCGCCGTTCGGTGAAGGCGTCACCGCCTTCACCGCCGGGCTCCGCACCGGCCGGTCCAGCGAGTCGCCGCTGACCTTCGACCCCGCCGGTTACCGGAACTCGGGGGTCTACCACGCCACGGCCGCCGGGCTCTCGCCCGAGAGCCGCAACCGGCCCGCCGAGCTGGCCGAGAAGGCCCTCGCCGAAGCCTTCGCCCAGGCCGGACTGGCCTCGGGCGCCGTGCGCACCGCCGGTCTGGCGATGGCCTCGACCAGCGCCGGCTGGCACCTGCCCGACGAGACGCTGGTCCCCGCCGGCCCGGCGCTCGGTGCGGACGCCGACACACTCGTCCTGCGCAAGGAGGGGCCGGCGTACTGGCTGGCCGAGCGGTGGGGACTCGACGGGCCGCACGTCACCATCTCCTCCGCCTGCGCTTCCGCGACGGGGGCCCTCGCCTGGGCCGCCGAGCGGATTCGCGAGGGCGAAGCCCCGGTCATGGCGGCAGGCGCGGTCGACGTACTGACCGAGGTCGTCTTCGCCGGCTTCCACTCGATGCGGCTGCTCAGCGCGACCACCACGCGCCCCTTCGCCCGGGACCGGTCGGGCTTCGTCCTGGCCGAGGGTGCCGCGTTCCTGATCCTGGAGGACGCGGACCACGCGCGGGCCCGGGGCGCCGACGTGCTCGCGGTGCTCGCCGGGTGGGGCGCGAGCAGCGACGCCGCCCACATCACCACCCCCAGCGCGGAAGGCATCGCCCGCTCGCTGAGCGGCGCCCTGGCCGACGCGGGCCGGGAGCCGGAAGAGATCGCGGTCTACCACGCCCACGGAACGGCGTCCATGGCCAGCGACGCGGCCGAGGCGTCGGCCGTCGCCGAGGTGCTCCGTCCGTCCGGAGGCCGGATGACGGTGACGGCCACCAAGAGCGGCTGCGGCCACACCGAGGGCGCGGCCGGACTGTTCTCCGCCATCGCGGCGGTCGACGCCATCCGGACCTCCCAACTGCCGCCGGTCCTGGGTGTCGACGAGCCGGACCCCGCCTTCGAGGCGCTCGCCCTCGCCCACGGCACCGCATCGACCGGTCCCGTCGCCCCGGCGGTCGTCCACGCCTCCGGCTTCGGTGGCGTGAACTGCACCGTGGTGCTCGACCGTCCGGGTCGGCGGCGTGCCGACGGCCCCCCGCCCCGGCAGAAGGTCCTGGTGCACCTGGCGGCGCAGTCGTCCGCCGAACAGCCCCTGAGACTCGCCGCTTTCGGCGACCCCGCCGAGGACGCGACGCGTGACTTCGGAGAACCCCAGGCCCCGGCCTTCGCCCGCTCGCCCGCACCGGACCGGGTCACGGAACTGCTCGGCACCGCCGTGGGCGCGCTGCTGGGCGCCGCGGGACCCGACACCGCACGACACGTCCTCAGCGGCGGTCTGCTGACCGGCACCGCGTTCGGGGGCCAGGCGAACCACGGCCGGATGCAGTCCGCGATCCGGGGCCGCGGCGGCCGGACCGTGGACCCGCTGGACTTCGCCCGGTCGACCTTCAACGTGCCCGCCTCCCAGTGCTCGTCCGCTTTCGGCATCACCGGCCGGCTGGAGGCGTTCCTCGGGGCGACCGGTGGAGTGGAAGCGCTGCTCTCGGCTGCTGAGACCGTGACCTCCGGCCGTGGACAGGCCGTGCTCGCCGCGGGCTACGACGCCCCGGAGAACCGCCTGTGGCGGTACGAGAAGGACCCGGACGTTCCCGCCGCGGCCACGGCCCTCCTCCTCGGTACGCCGCAGGCGGCGTCGGCCGGCAGCGTCGTCGAACTCGCGGCCTTCCGCCGCGTCGCGCCGACGTCGAGGGCGAGGTCCGCAGCCGCGCTGCTCGCCGCGATCGCCGAGGTGGACCGGCGGGGCGCCGCCGACGAGGTGTGGCTCGACCCGGCCGGCCTGGAGGAGGACACGGTGTCGGAACTCCTGGCGGGACTGGCGTCGCCCCACGTCGTGGCGGTGTCGGAGCCCGGGGCGGCCTCTCCCCTCGACGGACATCTGCGGGCCCTGACGCGCCTCGTCTCCGGCGACCTCACGTCACTGACCGTCGTCACCACCGCCGAGTGCGCTCCCTCGGCCGTCGTGCGCTACCAGCGGACCGATCGTGCCTGACGCCTTCATCTCCCTGTTGACGGAGCACGCGCTGCGACGCCCCGACCGGCTCGCGATCGCCGATCCGAACGTCGAGCTGACCTGGAGTCAGCTTGCGGCGGCCGTGGCGAAACGGGCGCTGGAACTCCCCGCAGCGAACAGTTCCGAGCCCCCCGTCGTGGCCCTGCACCGGCCCAGTGACACGGCCTGGCTCATCGACGCCCTGGCGCTCCGCTCCCGGGGGCTGACCGTCGTCTGCTTCCCGCCCGCGATGCCCCGGCTCACGGTGGCCCGGCAGGCCGAAGCCTTCTCGGCCACGGCCCTGATCGGCGAGTCGAGCCAACCGCTGCCGGGCACGATCCGGTCGCCGCACGCCTGGTGGCGCGAGGCGTCGCTGGTGCACCTGACCTCCGGCACGACCGGCACCGCCATGGGAGTGCCGCGAAGCGAGGAGAACCTCCTCGACGAAGCGGAGTCCGTCGCCACCGGCCTCGAACTCGACGCCGAGACCCCGCTGCTGTGCGGCACCCCGGTCGCCCACAGCTTCGCCTCCGGGCTCTTCCTGGCCGCGCTCACGGTGGGCGCGCCCACCGTGGTGGTGCCCTCGTTCGACTCCGCGACGACGACGGACCTCGCCGAGCGGTACGCCCCGGCCGTGCTGTGCGGGACGCCGTTCGTCTTCAGGTCGTTGCTGCGCTCGCCCCGGGTCCGGGCCGGTGCGCTGAACGGCGTGCGGATGCCCATGACCGGTGGTGCCCCGCTGCACGCGGACCTCGCCGCCGACTGGCTGGCGACGACCGGCACCCCGCTGGTCCAGGAGTACGGCCTCTCCGAGGGCGGGATCGCGACCGTCAACCACACCCACGCCCGCGAGACGCCGGCCGCGGTCGGCCGTCCCCTGCCCGGCGTACGGATCACCGTCGTGGACGAACACGGGCGGGAGTCGGACACCGGGCGGACGGGGCGGATCCTCATCACCCGGAAGGGCAACCCGTCCTGCTACGTGGGACCGGACGGACAGCTCGTGCCGGTCCCCGGCGGATCCGACGCCCGGCCCGGGGCGGTGGACACGGGAGACCTCGGCCGTCTCGACGACGAGGGGCTCCTCCACCTCACCGGCCGCGCCAAGACGTTGATCAACGTCGCGGGCTCCAAGGTCGCCCCGCAGACGGTGGAAGCCGCCCTGCTGGAGCACCCGGACGTCCAGGACGCCGCCGTCATCGGTCTCGCCGACGCGACCCGGGGCGAGGTCGTCGCCGCGCTGGTCGAGGGGGATCCCGGGACGCTGCGACCCGGTGACCTCGCCGACCACCTGCGGAGCCGGCTGAGCTCCTTCATGGTTCCGCGGCGCTGGCACATCGTGCCCGCCGCACCCCGCACGGCCTCGGGCAAGCCCGATCTTCATGCCATCCGACAGTACTTCGAGAAGGGCGGCCCCACATGCTGAGAGATGTGTATCTCGGGGCAGATGTTCTGGACACCGGCTCCTACCTGACCACGGTCAACGAACTGTGCGACCAGCTTCCGGCCCTGCGGCCCGAACTGCTCTGGTACGTGACCTCGCACCTGAGGACCCGGGTCGACCTGGCCGGCGTCACCAAGGTCCTGGTGGAGGAGGAGAAGGGCGCCCCGATCGGCACCGCGTTCTCCCTGATGACCGGAGTGCCCCTGGCCATGGCCAGGCACTACCCGTACGAGTTCCCGAGCCGGCAGGTCGCCTTCTCCAGCGAGTACGACCGCAGCACGCTGAACGTCAACGGGATCGAGCCCGGAGACCGGGTCTGCATCATCGACGACACCCTCTCCACCGGCGGAACGGTCGCCGCGCTGATCGAGGCCGTACGGGACCTCGGCGCGGAGATCACCTCCGTGGCCGTGGTGGTCGAGAAGGCCGACAACGGCGGCCGTGAACTGCTCGAACGGGACCTCGGCGTGCCCGTCCACTCCCTCATGACGATCAAGGTGTCGCCCGACGCGGTCCATGTCGTCGAGGGGATCGCCTGAGCCATGACGACTCCCACCGACGCGGAGGCCCGGACCGCCGACGGCCTGGACCTCCCCGCCCTGACCCCGCTGACCACGCCCGGTCTCCTCCTCGTCGTGGAGGGCACGGACGGCGCCGGAAAGACCACCCTGATCGGGCGGATCGGGGAACGGCTCCGGGCCGAGGGCCACGATGTGCTCGACACCTTCCAGCCGACCCGGAGCGCCCGCGCGCACGAGGTCTTCCGGGGCTTCTCGGAGATCGGCGGCGCACAGCTGGAGCTCTACCGCGCGCTCTACCTGCTGACGCTCGGCGACCGGCTCTACCACGCTCACGCCGTGATGCTCCCTCACCTGATGAGCGGCGGCGTGGTGGTCTGCGACCGCTACCTCTACACCACGATGGCCAACATGCTGGCCCGCGGGCAGGAGTTCGAGCCCTGGTTCGTGGAGGCCGCCGGGCACCTTCCCCGGCCCGACCTGTCGGTCCTCGTCCACTGCCCGGTGGAGACGGCCGTCGCACGGATCCGCTCCCGCCCCGAGGAGGCGGAACGCCCCATCGACCTGGACCACATGAGCCGGGTGTACGCGGGCTTCCGGCGACTGGAGGCGGCCGGCTACCTGAGGGGCATCGATACGTCGGTGACCGGGATCGAGGCGACGTGCGACACGGTCCGGCAGTGGGCCGACGAAGCGCTCGCCGCGAAGGCGCAGCGGTGAGCCGACAGGCCGGCACCTTCGCCCGGAGACTGCATGAGGTCGACCCCTTCATCCAGGCCCGCCGCGGCGACGGAACCCTGCTCCACGACTACCTCGACGGCCACCGGATCCTGGGGGACCCGACCGCCCTCGCCATGGCCGCAGAGGCGATGGCCCTCCAGATCCCGGCCGAGGCCGACCACGTCGGCGGCGAGGCGGTGGCCGGCAGCGGCCTGGCGCTGGCCGTCTCGCTCGCGGCCCTCGACCGGGGGCGCTCGCTGCCCGCACGGACGCTGCGGCAGGAACCCAAGCAGCACGGCGTGGTCGGGATCCTGAGCACCGCCGTCCCCCCGGGCAGCACCTTCGCTCTGGTGGACGACGTGGCCGGCACCGGCGCCGCCCTGGAGCGGAGCACCCTTCGCCTACGGGCCCTGGGCCACCGCGTGGTAGGGGCGTGGGTGATGGTGGACCGCCGCAACGGCGCAGGCGAGAGACTGGCCCGGCTGGGCGTCCCGCTCAGCGCGCTACTGACGATCGACGAGCTCAGAACCGTGGGCTCTCACCTCGAAAAGGCATGACGCATGACAGACCTGAAGACCCTGCTGTCCTCGAACCCCTACCCCGGCCGGGGAGTCCTGTGCGCCCGAACCCTCTCCGGGGACGTGCTCGGCGGCTACTTCCTCACCGGACGCAGCGCCGCGTCGAAGGACCGGGCGCTGCGCCTCGTCGGCGATGAGCTGCTGGTGGGCCCGACCGAGGAGACGGAGCACGATCCGCTGCGCCACTACGCGGCCGCCCTGGCCACCCCCGAGTGGCTGGTGTTCGGCAACGGCGAGCAGGTCTCCGAGGTGACCGGACGGCTGCTCAAGGGCGCCTCGGCGGCCGACTCGCTCGGCGAGCTCGAGTACGAGCCCGACCCGCCGATCCGCACCTCCCGCATCACCGCGCTGCTCAGCCGTGACGGAGGTCGTACCGCGGTGCTCGGCGCGGCCCGTCCGAGCACCGGAACCCGGCTGACCACCAACGTCATGACCCTCACCGTCCGGGACCTCGAACCCGGGGAGGCGCTTCTGATGACCACGTACCGGTCGGACGGGCAGACCGTCGCCGTGGCCTCTCCCTTCGACGAGACCACGACCGGCTCGCACGACGCCGAGGGCCTGCTGGACGAGATCTGGTCCGCGCTGAATCCCGCGTACCGGGTCGCCGCGGTCGTCCTCGACCCGTCCCGGGGGCCGGCCTCCGCGGTGCAGCGGTCGATCTGACCCATCCTCCTTCTCTCCGGCCCCGTCCGCGGGGCCGGAGAATGCCTCCACTCTTTTTGTGCGCGGAATCGGCACGAGTTTTTCCGCGTTCGCTCGAAACCGGAGAAGAGAGTGTGCTTCGGCATGCCCGAAAACGGTTGCTGTCCGCGGTTTATCGAATCGCGAAAGACCATGATCTCCGGGTCTTGCGCATTTCATCGGAAGCCTGAAGGATGAATCCGGCTCTTGCGGTGAAGAGATGACGGACGACCTTTCCGGTCGGGTGGCCGTTTTTCCCGCAGGTGCCGTGGTCCGCTGAATATCCGATGCGTCGGTGCGCGGAAACAGTTGCGGGGTCACAGTGCCTCGGCCGCCGGCCCCTCGCCCCCAGATCTCGGCAGTCGCCGTCATTCTCGTGTGACTGCTGTGCGGGTCCATCCGGACCCAACGAGGCCCGCCCGCAAGGGCTTATCTCATGTGAGGAGGTGCGCAATGGAGAACGTGGACGTCATCGAGGTCGACGAGGACATCGTCGAGTTCGACTCCGCCGAGGAGAATGTCGCCAACATCGCCAACATCGCCAACATCGGCAACATCGGCAACATCGGCAACATCGGCAACATCTGATCACCAACCGCGGCCGGGGCCGGAAAGGCGCCGGCGCCGGGGGCCGTAGGGGCCGGTGGGCGATGGCACGCACACGGGGTG